>JAUIHC010000266.1 GCA_030432455.1 Phycisphaerae bacterium
CGCGACCCTCGAACCCGCGATCACCGCGTTCGCCGAGACCGACGCCGAGGGCAACCTCGGCCGCATCGCCCAGCCGCTTCGCATCGCAGTGAGCGGCGGACCGGTGAGCCCGCCGATCTTCGACACGCTCGCGATCCTCGGGCGCGACGCGGTGCTGGCTCGGATCGACCGATGTCTGACATCGCTCGCCGCGGAAGCCGCGGCCGGCTGAGTCGGATCAGTCGGCGTTCCGCGTCGCGGGGACATCGCGGGATGCGACGATCACATCGTCGCGATCACGCACGATGGTCACCGCGTAGACGGGTTCCTGCCAGCGGCCGATGATCCCGTAGGTCTCGCCCGCGGCGGCATCGAACTCGATCGACGCCGGGGTCCGCCACTCGACGTTGAACCTCGCCTGCATCTCGGCCATCGCGCCGCCGCCCGACTGCTGCATCTCCTGCAGCGAGTAAGGCACCAGTTGAAGGCCGAGGGTGCGACGTCCGGGCAGGACGACCATCTCGATCTCGCACTCGACAGCCATCCCGTCCACCGAATCGACCACGACCCCGATGTCGGTGCCGACGGCATTGGGATCGACGGTGGCGAGGGATGACGACGGCCGCGCGGGACCGGGATATCCCTTGACCGGCCCGCAGGCGGCGAGGGCCAGGGCGGACAGGGCGGCGACCGTGACGGCGGGGCGGTGGATTCGGGTCATGGTCGGACTCATCGGCTCGCGGGCCGCCCCGCGAGGAATTTCCGAAAGTCCGGGAATCCAACTGTCAGGACTCGCCCGCCCGGGTCGTAGCGGAGTTGGCGGGCGGTCCGACGTGCGGTCGGGCCGCGATCGCCGGATCCCCCTCCCCCTCCTCCCCTTCCTTACCAGGACTGGAGCCATATGAAGACGCCGATCGCCCTTCCGGGAATCCCCCGAGCCGCCGCGCTCGCCGGTTCGATGCTGCTTGCCTCGAGCCTGCACGCCGCCCCCCAGAACCCCGTCAGCGACGACGCCGACATGCGGGTGCCCTCGGATGCCGAGGTCTGGGAGTCCCCCGACGGCCGGATCCACGCCGGCGGCAAGGTCTATCCCGACTGGTCGTCGTACTTCGCGTCCGACTTCTTCCGCGATCGTGATCACCGCTGCGGCACGCCCTCGATCGACGACGTCCCGCCCGCGGACGGCTGGGTCGCCGGGACCGCCGCCGACTGCAGTCTGTCCTTCACCAACCCGGCCGCCGAATACGGCCCGGCCAACGGCGTCTTCGTGATCGACGTGGTCGTCCACAACATCGCCGCGAACAACGGCACCGGCTTCATCGACGACGCGACCATCGCCTCGCAGATCGATGTGCTGAACGAGGACTTCAACGCGATCAACGGCAGCAACGGCGCCGGCGGCACGAACTGCGGCATCGAGTTCCGACTCGCCGGTATCACCCACACCTTCAAGAACACGTGGTACAACGACCGCGGCAACTACAAGTCCGAGCTCGCCTGGGACAACAACCTCTACCTCAACATCTACACCAACACCGCCGGCGGCAATCTCGGCTATGTCGAGGGTTTCCCCCAGCAGGGCATCCACGGCACCGCCAGCGACGGCGTGGTCTGCAACTGGACGGCATTCGGCCGCAACTCACCGGGCGCCCCGTACGACCTCGGTCGCACCGCGACGCATGAGGTCGGCCACTACCTCGGCCTGCTCCACACCTTTCAGGGCGGCTGCGGCACCAGCGACTGCGCCCGCTCGGGCGACCTCGTCTGCGACACCAACCCCGAGAGCAGCCCGAACTACTCCGGATGCTCGCGCTCGACCTGTGGCTCTTCCGACCCCGTGAAGAACTACATGGACTACTCCGAGGACGCGTGCATGAACAGCTTCACGCCCGATCAGGCGGCCAGAATGCGATGCACGCTCATCCACTTCCGCGAGTCGCTCTGGGCCGGAAACGGCGGCGGCGGTGGTGGTGGCGGGGGCGGCGGCGACCCGGTCGGCGCCTGCTGCGTCGGATCGAGCTGCGGCGGCGATCTGACCGAAGCCGACTGCGGCAATCTCGGCGGGACGTGGCTCGGTGCCGACACCGTCTGTGACGCCGCGTCGTGTGACAACGGCGGTGGCGGCGGTGGGGGTGGCGGCGGAGGCAACCCGGTCGACGCGACCCTCGGCGGCGGCGTGGTCACGATCGGGGGCCTCTCGACGGGGGACCTCGGCTCGCTCGCCGCGTCGGACAACAACCGCGTCGAGATCACCTCGGCGGCGAGTGGCAATCAGTCGGTGACCGAACTGGAGGTCACGCTCTCAGCGGCGGTCGCGAGCGTCTCCGACCTGACCGTCACGGTCGAGACTGCGGCCACGAGCAACCGCGCGAAGACCTCGGTCGAGCTCTACGACTTCGCGACGGGCCAGTGGGTCCGACTCGGCCGCTACAACGAGAACGGCGCCGACCAGACCCAGACCTTCAGCGGGATCGCCGGCCCCGGCAACTTCGTCGAGGCGGGCACCGGTGCGATCGTGGTCCGGATCAACACCAGCCGTCGCGGCGGTGGCTTCACGGCCGGGATCGACCTGGTGCAGGTGACCGTGACGCCCTGACCGGCGGCTGCGGTGGCAGTCGAAGACCAGGCCAGCCAATGGCCTGGACCTGTGAGAACGAGAACGGGCGGCCGCGCCAGACGCGGCCGCCCGTTCCACCTTCCCGGTGGACGAGACGGCCCGAAGCAACGCGGGGCGAGGTGGGCGGGCGGGGTGGGCGGAATGGAATGGGCGGGCGGAATGGGCGAGGTGAGGCGAGGTGGGATGAAGCGAGGCGAGGCGAGGCGAGGTGGGACGAGGCGGCACTCCCGGTCCACGGGTCCCTGCTCGCGTCGAACGCTCCTTGCCCCTTGCCAGCCTCGCGGTCGTCGGCTAGGATCCGGAGCCCCGCATGGGGAGCCCTTGGGCCATTGGCGCAGTTGGCTAGCGCGCTTGTATGACACACAAGAGGTCACTGGTTCAAGTCCAGTATGGCCCACCTCTGAAGGACCACGCCCCCGGCAAACGCCGGGGGCGTGTCGTATTCCAAGCGGGGAGCCCCCGATCGGGGGCAAGCATCCTGATCGAGGGAGCCCTGATCGAGGTTCTGATCGATCCTCTGATCGAGGACACCCACCGACTTGCGGGGAGCCCCCTGATCGAGGTGTTGAATTCCAAGCGGGGAGCCCCCGATCGGAGGCAAGCCCCCTCCTGATCGAGGACACCCACCGACTTGCGGGGGTCTGATCGAGGTGATTGATCGGGGACACCCACCAACTTGGGGTCCCGATCGAGGACACCCATCGACTTTGGAGGAGGCGGCGGGTACGGAAGGTGGAGAACACGCGGGATCCCCGTGTGATCTGGGCAGATCTCCGCCGACTTCAAGGGGAATGACGGATCCTCGGTCACGATCGCCTGGCTTCCGGCGCGACTGACATCGCCGTGTTCCCAAGAGATGGGCACACGGTCGCCGTTCATCCACCGGAGTCCGTCGAACTCGCCGGTGTCAGTTGTCGAGCGGATCGATCAGCCAGCGGCTGCCTCGGCGAGCCACTTCCTGACGCTTTGCCTCGGGCGTCCCCATCGCCGTCCCACGCCGCTCGCTCCAGTCCGCCCTGAGAAGGTCCACCCAGCGGCGTTTGTCGAGCTCGAGGCGTTTCAAGATCGGCGGGAGCGATTTGGGGATCGCGGCTCGGCCTCCGATCAGCACCCGCCCCCAGGCGTCCACGTGCGTGAGATAGGCCGCCTCGTCGTCATGAGGCGCAGGAGTCAGCCGGATCTTCGTTCGACGTGGCTGCCCAAGCAGCATCGCCACCCGCTCGGAGATCGACCCATGCGGCGAGTCCTCCGGTCGATCGACGACACCGGCCCGGACCGAGTTCAGATCGACATACGTGGACGTCGCCAGAAGCGACGGCTGGTCGAGCACCCTGACCGATCGATATCGCCCCTCCCAGAAGTGCCCGGTGCAGCCGTCCTCCTCGTTGGCTCGGCGAGCGATGTACTCCTTGAGCCGCCCCATGAACCAGCTGAGGTTCGACAGCCGCTTGCGAGCGTCGGCCAGACGGGTGGGGTTGGTGGTGATCTCGGCGATCTCGTCGGCGGTCGGCGGCTCGTCGTCGGGAATGCCCTTGCGACGACGCTTCCAGCGGCCCGGACACATGCGGAGATACCGCGTCGCGACCTCGCGATCCGACCATTCACGCACGATGTCCGGGCGGGTCGTCACGACCAAGTGCAGGTGATTCGCCATGACATGCCAGGACGTGATATCGATCGCCATCGATTCCTGGAGCTGGGCGATCCGGTCCTCGATCCAGACCATGCGGTGTGAGAAACCGCCGCCACAGAGCATCGCTCGCCGCACGCAGCGACTGACACAGTGATACGTCCCGACGGCATCGTCATCGACGATGCATCTTCGTGGTGTCGGCATGTCCGCAGAATTCCCTCGCGACGGCCCTTGCCGGCGAAGGTAGCTGCAGGAGGCCCGCGTTCCGGAAGTCGTGCGGAAGTTCGTGGACTTGTCGGTGGGTGTTCGCAACCTGCCCGCAACCTGCCCTCCGACCGACGGAGATCCTCGTGGACTTGTCGGTGGGTGTCCGCAACCTGCCTACCCGATCTACCGCTGTCGGCGGGTGTCCTCGATTTGGGACCTCGATTTGGGACCTCGTGGACTTGTCGGCGGGGGTCCTCGATTCGGACCAGGTCCCCGATTCGGACCGGTTGGTGGGTGTCCCCGATTCGGGGGGACCTCCCCCCTCAACCCGGCCGAATCCCCCGAATTGGCGTCACTCAGCGGTTCCTGCCGATACCTCACCGGCCGGTGCGATCGCATCTCTCTGGAGCCGCCAGCTCCTTCCTCGCGCCGGC
>JAUIHC010000267.1 GCA_030432455.1 Phycisphaerae bacterium
GGGCCGTCGCAAAGATGAAGGGGGTCGGTGGGCTTCGCTTGGTCGAGAGAGAAGGCAAGGTGTTCGTTTGCCTCTCCGTGACGCCGTCAATATCGTCGGGTCACGCGTTCGGACTTGAGGCCTCGTAGGTTCGGGTCGGAGGCCTGCAAGTTCCTGTGGGGAAGGAACTTGTAGAATCAGCGAAGGCGGCCCCCCCGTTCGCCCCACGCGACCCGAGGAGCTTCCCGATGCCCGATGGATCGACCATGTCCCGTAATCATTGCGGCCCCGGATCGAGAGCCCGGATATTCCGCGGACCTGCAGGTTCGGAGATCGCTCTGGGTGTGCTGATTGGAATCCTCACGGTTTTTCCGATTTTGTCGGGATGCGGCGAGGAAAAGGGACGCGATCGAGCCATTCAAGGTCAGGGGCCCCGTCGGCTCGACAACGCGCCCCGGCTCGTCGAGCCGGGCGACGATCTCTTCGAGGCGGTCGGCGACTCGACCGGCGGCAGCGGCGACGGCCGCACCGCCGCGGGATCGGGCACCGGCCGATGGTCGATCGTGCTGGCGACCGCGGGCGGCGACACGCATCCGGTGCAGGCCGCCGCACTCCGTCAGCAGATCGCGAGCGAGTATCCGGCGCTCCGTTCGGCGTTCGTCCGTCCGCAGGGTCGCGGCTCGGCGATCTGGTTCGGGCGATTCGAGAGTCCGACCGATCCCGCCGCGATCCGGGCCAAGGAGATGGTGCGGGGTCTGCAACGGGGGGGCGTGCCGGCGTTTCCACGGGCGTTCCTGTCGGTGCTGCCCGACGATGCCCCGATCGGCGAGCGCGACATCCGCACCCTCCGACTGCTGTATCCCAACGTCGACCCGCTCTACTCGTTGGAGGTCGCGATGTGGTGGACCGGCGGCTCCGACCAGATCAGCTACGACGAGGTGCGTCGCAGTGCCGAGGCGTACGTGGAGGAGCTCAGACGCGCGGGTCAGGACGCCTGGTATTACCACGACCCCATCAAGGAGATGAGCGCGGTCACCGTCGGGGTCTTCGACAAGCGGGCGTACGACGGGCGGAGCACGCTCTACTCGCCCGAGGTCGATGCGCTCATGAAGCGGTTCCCGGTGCGTCGGATGAACGGTGAGGAACTCATGATCGAGGTGACGCCGGGCGACCCGAAGAGTCGCATCCCGCAGGCATGCCGTCTGGTCTCGGTGCCCGCCCTCCCGTGAACGAGGATCGCCCGAATCTTCCCGGGTCGCTCGGCGATCCCCGAGGTCGTTCGCCGATCCTCGGTCAGGACGCAGCCCTCGCCGAGCTTCGCGACGCGCTTCGTTCCGGACGCATGCCCGCCGCGTGGATCCTGCACGGACCCGAGGGCGTCGGCAAGCTCTCGACCGCGCTGCGGTTCGCCCGACTTCTGCTCGAACCGATGCTTGACGACGCTTCGATCGACGCCTTCGCGCCGCCGCTCGACACCGAGTCGGCAAGGCTTCTCGATGCGGGAACGCATCCGGATCTCCGCGTCATCCGCAAGGAACTTGCGGCGACCAGCGAGATTCCGCGGCTCCGCGAGTCCAAGCAGCGGGCGATCCCGATCGACCTGCTCCGCGAGCACATGCTCGGAGGCGAGATCGAGGGACGCCGCTTCGAGGCGCTCCACGCCCGCACGCCGTACAAGGGCGTTCGCCGAGTGTTCATCATCGACGAGGCGGAGCTGCTGAACCCGCAGGGCCAGAACGCACTCCTGAAGACGCTGGAAGAGCCGTCGCCGCGGACGGTGATCATGCTCGTGACGACCCGCGACGAGCGGATGCTCCCGACGGTGCGGAGTCGATGTCGGCGGGTGCCGTTCCGCACGCTCGAACCGCCCGCCATGCAGCGCTGGCTCGACGACGCCGGGCCGCCGATCGATGCATCCGATCGCGATTGGCTGCTCCAGCTCGCCGAGGGCAGTCCGGGTCGTCTGCTCGACGCGGTCTCGACCGGCATGGTCTCGTGGAACGCCACGATCGCCCCGGGCATGGCGCGACTCGAACAGGGGGCGTGGCCCGCGGGGTTCGCCGACACGCTCGCCGAACTCGTGGACGAGTACGCCAAGGCGGTCGTCAAGGCCGACAAGCGGGCGTCGAAGGAGGCCGCGAACCGCACCGGTCTCGCCAATCTCGCGGCGGTGCTCGCCACGCGACTGCGGGGCCGACTCGAACGCGCCGCCGAGGATGGCGACGACGCGACGGTCGAGGCGTGCGCCCGAGCGATCGAGCGAATCGCCGACGCGGAGATCCGGGCGAATCGGAACCTCAATCTGAAGTTCGTCGTGGCCGGGCTGGTCGGCGGAATCGCCGAGTCGTTCGGGGTCGGCGAGCCGACGGGGGCCGCCGGATGACGGCGGCGGGTGGCGACGGCGTGGAGATCGAGCGGAAGTGGCTCCTGACCGGGGTACCGGCGCGGATCGACGCGTTCGAGCACGGTGACCCCGATCCGGCGATCGAGCGGCTGCGGTTGCGGCAGGGCTACCTGCGCCCCGCGACCGAGGCGGAGATCGACGCGATCGCGGGGTCGAACGGCCCGCCGGGCATCGATCGGATCCGCTTCGGTCGCCTCCGATCCATCGAGTCCGCGGGCGGGATCCGGCATGTCCTCACCGTGAAGTCCGGTTCGGGCCTGGTCCGCCGGGAGGTCGAATGGACGATCCCGGCCGCCGCCTTCGAGGCGGCGTGGCCGGAGACGGCGGGGCGGCGGATCGAGAAGACGCGATGGCGGGTCCGCGAGGCCGACGGGCTGGTCTGGGAGATCGACCGGTTCGAGCACCTGCATCTCGTGCTGGCCGAGGTCGAGACCGCCGACGAGGCGACGGCCGCCACGATCGAGGTCCCCGACTGGCTCGCCCCCGCGATCGACCGCGAGGTCACGCACGAGCCGCTCTTCACCAATGCCGAGATCGCCCTGCGGGCCGGGCTGGGCGGGTAGGAACCGGGGCCGATCGTCGGCTCGCCGGTGGATGATCCCGCGGCGAGATCCGCTACCATGCCCGGTCCGTTCGGGGCCCGGCAGGCCCCGGCATCGCCCTCAGCACCGACCGGACTCCGGAGCACGCTCGTGTCCACCTTCCGCTGCGCCATCGTGACCCCTTCCGAGCAGGTCTTCGACGACGAGGTCGCCGAGGTCGAGTTTCCCCAGTGGGACGGCCAGCGCGGCGTGCTCAAGGGCGCCGCGCCTTTCGTGGCGCGGCTCGGCACCGGGCGGCTCCGCATCCGCCTCGGCGGGGGTGGCGAGAAGGTCTTCCTGCTCAACGGTGGTTTCGCGGAGCTGCATGACGATCACCTGACGCTCGTCGCCGACGAGATCGTGCCGCAGGAGTCGCTGAACGCCGCCGACGCTCGCAAGCGGCTCGAGGACGCGATCACCGCGATCGCCGCGCCGGGCACGCCCGATCTCGAGGCTCGTGAGCGGCTCGAGCGAGAGCGTCAGGTCGCGTCCGTCGCGGTCTCGCTGGCCGAGGGCCGGTGATCCGAGTCGATTCCGACGACGTCGATGGGGTGTTCCATGTCCGATGACCATCTGACGCTGCGGATCGAAGCGGTGCTCATGACCGCGGATCGCCCGCTCGGCGAACGGAAGCTCGCCTCGATCCTGCAGCTCGACGGGGCTTCCGAGGCGTCGTCGAACGACGCCTCGGACTCGGACGACGCGGCCGAGCCCGCGGATGGCGAGGCGGTGGTCGCGGACGACGCACCGGCGGTCGCCGGATCGCCGGTCGCCCGCATTCGGGCCGCGGTCGAGGCGCTCAACGACGACTACGAGCAGACCGGTCGATCGTTCCGCATCGAGCGGGTCGCAGGCGGCCTTCAGATGCTGACCATGCCTGCCTATGCCGAGGACATCACGCGGCTGAAGGGCGCCCGGCAGAGTTCGAAGCTCAGTCAGGCGGCGCTCGAGACCCTCGCGATCATCGCGTACCGGCAGCCGATCCTGCGGGCCGATCTCGAGTCGATCCGCGGAGTCGCGTGCGGCGAAGTGCTTCGGAGCCTGATGGAACGCCGGCTCGTGCGGATCGCCGGTCGCGCCGAGGAGATCGGCCGTCCGATGCTCTACGGAACGACCAAGGAGTTCCTCGAGGTCTTCGGCCTCGCGACCCTCGACGATTTGCCGAACGCGAAGGACCTTCGACCCGCGGTCGCCCAGAAGACGACCGGGAAGACGACCGAGACACCGAAGGACGAGGCGGCTCGCGATGCGGTCGCGGGCGATGCGGTCGAGGTCGATGTCCCCGGGGAGAGTGTCCGCGATTCCGAGCCGACCGAGCCCGAGCCGACCGAGATCGCCGCCGAAGCACCGCAGTCAGTCGGTCTCGTCTTCGGCCGTGAGTTCCTCGCGCAGCCGGGCCACCAGTCGCCAGAATCGCCGACGCACCGCGGGGACCGTGCTGTGTCGAGCCGAAGCGATGTCCGCCCACGACCGCCCGTTGGCGCGGAGCAGGAGGAGGTCACGTTGGTCGTCGTCGAGTCGATCGAGGGCGGCGTTCAGGAGGCGACGTCGTTCCTCGGTCACCGCCTCGTCCAGCGTCGATGCGGATGATCCAGCGAGCGGTGATGGCGCGGTCTCCAGAGGGCCGGCCTTCTCGAATTCGGCTCGGATCCGGTGTTTCCGAGCACGATCGCGGACGGCGTCGAGCGCGATGCGATCGGCCAGGGCGAGGATGACCAGTTCATCGGGATCGGCGTCGAGATCCCCACGAGCGGCCATGCGGTCGAGGCGGCGCAGCGTCGTGGACTCGATGTCCTCGAGATCGTGCACCCGATGAACCGCCCGCCCGACCCGGCGTCGAATCCGGGCGCGAAGCAGATCACGGCG
>JAUIHC010000268.1 GCA_030432455.1 Phycisphaerae bacterium
CGGGGCGATCTCGAACCGCGTCTACTCGCCGATGTCCTCGGCCCAGAGGTCGGGCTTCTCCCGCTGCAGACGCTCCATCAGCGCGATGCACCGAGGATCGTGCATGACGTGCGTCGAGATGCCGGATTCATGCAGCCAGTGCTCGGCGCCCATGAAGGTCCCGTTCTCGCCGATCACCACCCGCTTCACCTTGTAGAGCACCGCGGTGCCGGTGCACATCGAGCACGGGCTCAGGGTGGAGACGAGCGTGAGCTCCCGCCAGTCGCGACGGCGACCGGCATTCCGCAGGCAGACCATCTCGGCGTGCGCGGTCGGGTCGCCGGTCTGCACCCGTTCGTTGTGGCCCGCGGCGACGACCTCCCCGTCCTCGGTCATGAGCACCGAGCCGATCGGGATGCCTCCCTCCGACCAGCTCTTCTCCGCCATGCGGATCGCCTCGTCGAGTCCCTTCGCCATGATCTCGTGCAGCATGCGTCGTCTCCGAACCCGCGCGAACGGGGCCCGATACCCACGATCGGCCCCGACCTCGGGAACGCGGTCACCCTACCCTGACACCAACCGCCCTTGATCGCCGCCCGCCCCGGAGCCTCCATGTCCAGCAGCACCGCCGAGACCCGCGCCGCCGCGCGAACCTGGACCAGCCGCGAGCTGGATGTCGCGGAGATGCCGGTGATCGCGGAGTTGTACGAGAACCTCGGCCGCCTGAGCCTCGCCGAACGCCCGGAAGAGGTCACGCCACTGGTCGGGCGAACGACCCGGCGGACCGCCCCGATCGATGGATTCCTCTCCCTCTCGACCCGCGGGCTGGAGCCGGGGCGGTTCCGGGTGACCCGCTCGGCGCTCGACGATCTGTCGGAGCTCGAGGCGGTCAAGGACACCTGGACCAACCCCGACGCCTTCCCGATCCACGACTCGGGCGTACTCTCGGACATCGTTCGCGGCGGCGGTCCCTCGGTGCATCTGGACCTGCGGGTCGAGGACGACCCGGTGTTCGGCGACCGACTGTCCAGATTCGGGTCGATGGTCGCGATCCCGCTGCTCGACGGCGGGGAACCCCTGAACTGGGCGATCTTCTTCCGAACCGCCCCTGAGGGCTTCACGCTGCTCGACCTCGAACAGCGGATGCTCATGTCGAACCTCGTGGGCGGGACGGTCCGGATCCTGCGGGGCAGGCAGGAGGTGCGCCGTGCTCACGACGCGCTGCACCGCGAGGTCGATCGGATCGCGGAGATCCAGCGATCGTTCATGCCCCGCAGTCTTCCCTCGATTCCGGGCTGGACGCTGGCAGGTCGATTCGAGACGCACGGTGTCGCCGGCGGCGATCTCTGGACCGCCCGAGAGCTTGAGGACGGACGGCTCGCCCTCGTGGTCGCCGACGCCTCCGGCCACGGCCCCGCGGCGACGGTGATGGCGGCGATGACCCACGCCGTCTTCCACGCGACCGACTGCACCGATCTCGAGCCGGGATGCATCGCCACGAAGATCAACCGCTACCTCGCCCGCTGGCAGGTGGCGGGCGCCTTCGTGACCGGGATGGTCGGGGTGCTGACTCCGAAGACCGGCGAGCTCGCCTATGCCGTGGCCGGCCATCCTCCCGCGCTGCATCGTCCGTTCGGCGTCGGCCATCCGGACGAGATCCGACGGCTCGACGCGGTCGGGGGGCCGCCGCTCGGGATCCTCGACTCGATCGAGTACGACACCGCCAGAACCCGCATCGATCCGGGCGACACGCTGGTGCTTGCGACCGACGGCATCCTCGAGGCGAGATCGCCGGACGGCGTGCAACTCGGCGAGGCGGGCCTGATCGACGCGATGCTCTCCTGCCCCGGCCACGCCGACTGCACGCTTCGTCGGATCGAGATGGCCGTCCACGAGTTCGAGGGCGATCGCCACGCCGACGACGACCAGACTCTCGTGGTCCTCCATCGCGATCCCCCCGACGAGGCGGTCGGGTCGTAGACTTCCGGTCCATGAACGAGTCGCCCCGATCCGCCTCGCTGCTCCATACCCCGATCGATCCCACGTGGATGGTCCTGCACACCCGCGCCCGTCAGGAGAAGGCGGTCGCCCGCCATCTCGAGGCCGCGGGCGTGCAGTTCGACCTTCCGCTCATCGAACGCGTGACCGTGACCCGCGGTCGCAAGCACCGCTCCGAAGTGCCGCTCTTCACCGGGTACGTCTTCGTGAAGGGGCAGAAGCAGGACGCCTACGACGCGATCGCCACCAAGCGGGTCGCCAGCTTCATCGAAGTCCGCGATCAGGACGCTCTGGAGCAGGAGCTCCAGCAGATCCACGCCGCCCTCGACAGCGGCCTGCCGATCGAGGAGTTTCCGCAGATCGCGATCGGTCAGCGAGCCCGCGTCACCAAGGGCCCGCTCATGGGCACCGAGGGCATCGTCATCGAGGAGGCCCGCCGCACCTGCTTGGTGCTGCACGTCGACATCCTCGGCCGCGGAGCGAGCGTGGAGATCGAGCGAGATCTGCTGGAGCCGGTGGAGTAGGGGTGAGAGAGTAGAGAGTAGAGAGTCGAGAGTAGAGAGTTGGACCGGTCACGCCCGGAGGGTGACGAGTCCGTCGCGCAATCCCACCTGAGGCTCGAAGCCGAGACGCTCCCTCGCCATGCCGATGTCGGCGCGGCTGTGGCGGATCTCCCCCTCGCGGGCCGGTGCGAGGTTCGGTTCCGGACACCCGAGCATCGCGGCGAGGTCCCGCACCGTGGTCCCAAGGCCCGTCCCCAGGTTGATCGGCTCGCCGCGACCGACGCGATCGCTCGACATCGCCAACCGCAGACCCCGCACGATGTCCGCGACCGCGATGAAGTCCCGGGTCTGCAGACCGTCGCCGAAGACCGTCGGCGACTCGCCCGCCGCCGCCTTCGCGGCGAAGATCGCGATGACGCCGGAGTACGGCGAGTCGGCCCGCTGACGCGGCCCGTAGACGTTGAAGAATCTCGGACAGACGGTCTCGAGCCGCCCCTCGCGTGACGCCGCTCGGCACGACTCCTCCGCGGCGAACTTCATCGCGGCGTAGGGCGACTGCGGATCGATCCCCGCCGACTCCGCGACCGGCGGGGTCGCGTCGCCGTAGACGCTGCAACTCGATGCGAGCACGAGTCGGCGCACGCCGGCTGCGGCCGACGCCTCCAGGATGCGGTCGGTGCCGCCCAGGACGACCTCGCGGTAGAGCTCGGGGTGCTCGACGCTCTCGACGACCGACACCCGGCTGGCGAGATGATGGACGACCTCGACGCCCTCGACCGCGGCGGCGCACGCCGCGGCATCCCGCACGTCGCCCTCGATGACGCGGACGCGGTCCCCGTGCGGGGCCGCCCATCGCCGATCACCCGACGAGAAGTCGTCGAGCACCGTCACCCGCATCCCGTCGGCGACGAGGGCGTCCACCAGATGCGAGCCGATGAACCCCGCCCCCCCGGTCACCAGAGCGGAAGACTCAGGCATGGGCGTCGTCTCCGTTCGGCGCCGCGAGTCCGACCGCCGCCCGCTGGACCACGCGACCTCCGAGCATGACCCCGAGGGCCCCAAGCAGCGGCAGGCTGATCACGTCCCAGATCGGCTGGATCGGGAGTCGCGCGGCGTCGTCGGTCGCGGTCACCCCCTCGCGGGCGGCGAACGCCTCGGCCTCGACCTCCTCGACGTCGGTCCCGGACAGTTCGCCCTCGACGACGAGCGCCCGATCACCGGAGAGGCGGCCTGCGATCTCCATCACCGCCGCGACTCCGCCCACGACGAGCACGAAGATCACCAGCGCTCGAAGCGTCGTCTCCCGCCCCGCCCGACCGCCGACCAGCGCCGCGATCACGCCGCCGATCACCGCGGAGAAGAGCGACACGGGCCACTCGACCATGAAGACGAACCACGAGGTCATCACGCCGGTCGCCGGATCGCGCAGGCGATCGAGATCGATGAGCATGGTCGCGGGTACGAGCGTGAGCAGAACCAGCGTCGCCATCGCGAGATAGCCCGCGAGGACGCCGATCGCGATCCGGATCACCAGAAGGATCGAGGGTGACATGGACGCAATCTACTCCGCGCTCGCGGGCCGATGCTGGCCCCAGACGCCGGGATGCTTCACCACCTCGATGTCGCCGAGCACGCGGCACTGACACGCGAGCCGCAGCCCGCGATCCGCCCGATGCGGCGGACACGACAGCCGCCACCGCTCGATGGCGGTCGGTTCGGTGACCGATCCCGCCACCCCGCGAACCTCGACGGCGCAGGTGCCGCAGGTGCCGAGTCCGTGGCAGTTCGCGATCGACACCATCGGGTGATGCGGCGTCATGCCCGCGTCGAGCAGGGCATCGCGAAGCCGGGTGCCCATGGCGCAGGTCGTGGTCCGGGTCTGATACGAGATCGTGGGCATGGGAAGATCACGGTCGGGGGAGCAGAGGATCAGGAGAGCGGTAGATCAGGAGAGCGGTAGATCGGGAGCGCGACGCAGGATCGCGTCATCGGTCACCATCCGCCCCTCAGCAGCATCGAGACGACGAGAAGCAGGAAGAACGCGAGGGCGATCCACGTCCCGGGTGAACCGAACCGCGATTTCCGTGTGCGTCCGGAGGGCTCGACCCCGCCGCCGCACGCCCCGCACCGGGCGGCCCCGGCGGGGACGTCCGCTCCGCAGATCACGCACCGATTGACCGGCGCTGTCGTGACAAGCCCGACCGGTGGCGGCTGCGACGGTGGATCCAAGGGCTCCCCACAGCTCCAGCAGACCTCGAAGCCCGCCGGGTTCTCCTCGCCGCAGGCCGCACAGATCGAGACCGCGTCGGCCGACGGCGCCATGACCGCGAGCCCGCACTC
>JAUIHC010000269.1 GCA_030432455.1 Phycisphaerae bacterium
AACGAGGCGGGGAAGCCACCCGAGAAGGGGTCGCGGAAACCGCAGTGACCCGAGACGTCGGGGTGGTACATCGCCGACGGGCTCCAGACGTAGCTGGGGTAGGCGACGATCTGGCTGCTGGTGTTGGCGGGGTCGTAGGGCGTGAACTCGCCGGGGTACTCGAAGAAGTTCTCCGCCACCCGCAGTGGGATCACATCCTTCGGGGCCCAGAGGACCGGGTCGTACCAGCGGTCACCGACATAGCTGTTGAACGCCTTGACGCAGGGAAGGCGGAACGCACCGAAGTACGGGTTGCCGGTGCCTTGCGGGACGAAGCAGTAGTTGAAGCAGCCGCTCCAGTAGCCGGGGTCGCCGGGATAGCCGCCGCCGCAGATGCCGCCCGCACACCACCAGCCCCAGAGACGTCCCTGATCGTCGTAGCCGGTGAGCATCTGGCCCATGCAGCCGATCTGCTCGCTGTACGCGACGCCCTGTCCGTTCACGAGGCCCGCGTCGTCGGGGCAGAAGGTCGGCTGACGGTCGGCCCAGTCGGCGGCGTAGGTGTCGTTGGACACCGCGAGGTTGCGCATGTTGCCCTGCGACTGGGTGACGCGGGCGGCGTCGCGGGCCTTGCCGATGGCGGGCAGGAGGATGGCGATGAGCAGGGCGATGATCGAGACGACCACCAGCAGCTCGACGATGGTGAAGCCTCGTCCGGTTCGGTTCTTCATGGTGTCGGTTCCTTCGATGCGGCGTGGCGTCCCGCAGGACGCGGTGAACCCGGTGCGTGACCGGACGAGGCGGAACCGCTCGACCCGCCGTGGAATCGGAGAATACGGTGGCGGGACGACGCGACCAAGGTCCTCGGCCGGTGATCGGCCGGAATTTCCGCCTTGCGGCCATGATCGACCGGAATCGGTGTCATGATGCGGGCCGAAGTCTCGTTCCGCCGCCGCCTCTGGGTCGGGTCGGGCGGCCTCGTCTCCCCCGCTCGACCCAATTCGGGAAGTCCGCGTCCAGATGCCCTCGATCCTCCTCGCCACCGTGACCGCCGGGCTGCTGCTTGCAGATCCGGGCGTGGGCGGGCCGTCGCCCGCCGTTCCGCAGGATGATCCGAGGCCGGCCTCGGCCTCGGATCCCGACCTGATCCCGGACCCGACCGACCCCTCGCTCGGCCCGATCATCGATCTCGACCCGCTCGTGGTCCTCGCGACCCGGGGGCCGCGAGACTCGTTCGACACCCCGTCGATCGTGGACGTGGTCACCGCTCGGGACATCGCCGAGGCGCAGTACCGCACGCTCCCGGACGCCCTGCGGGAGATTCCCGGGATCATGGTCCAGAAGACGGGCTACGGGCAGGGATCGCCGTACATCCGCGGGTTCACCGGCTTTCGCAATCTCCTGCTCATCGACGGGATTCGCCTCAACAACTCCGTCTTCCGCGACGGTCCGAACCAGTACTGGAACACGATCGATCCGTTCTCGATCCAGCGGATCGAGGTGGTCAAGGGCCCGGGGTCGGTGCTCTACGGCTCCGACGCGATCGGCGGCACGGTCGGGGTGTTCACGAAGTCCAACGACACCTGGACCGACGGGCTCGGAGTCGGCGGCCGGACCGTCGGCCGCGGTTCGACCGGCGAGCGGTCGCTGCAGGGACGCGTCGAACTCGGCGCGTCGTGGCAGGACGAGATCGGCGCCTACGCAGGCGGGTCGGGGAAGGACTTCGGCGATCTTCGGGCCGGTTCCGGCGTGCAGCCCAACACCGGGTACGACGAGTGGGACGTTGACACCAAGTTCCAGTGGCGACCGGCGGACGACTGGGAACTCGTCGCCGCGTATCAGGCCGTGCATCAGTCGAACGCCTGGCGGACGCACAAGACGCTCTTCGCGTGGCCGTACGCGGGGACGAGTTCCGGGGACGAGCAGCGACGCGTGCTCGATCAGGATCGCGAACTCGCGTATGTCCAGCTGCTCGGCCGGGATCTCGGCGCGATCGTCGATGACGCGGCGATCAGCGTCTCGTGGCAGTCGCAGGGCGAGTCGCAGGATCGCGTTCGAAACGACGGCCGCGAGGATGTGCAGGGAACCGACGTGAACACCCTCGGCGTCTGGTCGCAGGTCGCCTCGGACACCGCGATCGGCCGGCTCACCTACGGCTTCGAGTTCTATCGCGACTGGGTGGACAGTCACCGCACCGACTACAACGCCGACGGCTCGTTCAAGAAGAACGGGATCCAGGGACCGGTGGCCGACGACTCGACCTACGACCTCTTCGGGGTCTATCTGCAGGACGAGATTCCGGTCGGCGAACGCGTGGATCTCGTCCTCGGCGGACGGTGGAACTGGGCGCGGGCGCACGCGGGTCGCGCCGAGGACCCGGTGTCCGGCGATGCGATCTCGTTCACGGAGACGTATCAGGCGCTCGTGGGCAGTGCCCGCGCCGTCGTGCAACTCGACGACCCGAATCACTGGAATCTCTTCGGCGGCGTCTCGCAGGGGTTCCGGGCGCCGAACCTCTCCGATCTCACACGCCTCGACACCGCCCGCAGCGACGAGATCGAGACCGTCTCGCCGGGCCTCGATCCGGAACGGTTCCTCGCGTACGAGGTCGGACTCAAGGCGTCCTACGACGAACTCTTCGTGCAGGGATCGTGGTACTGGACGCAGATCCGCGATCAGATCGTGCGCACGCCGACCGGACGGATCATCGACGGCGACCGCGAGGTCACCAAGGTCAACGCCGGCGACGGCTGGGTGCAGGGCGTGGACGTCTCCGCGACGTGGCGGTTCCATCCGAACTGGACGACCTTCGGCACCTTCGCGTGGCTCGAAGGCGAGGTCGATGGCTATCCGACGTCGGATCCGATCGAGGTGCGAGAGTCGTTGACGAGGCAGATGGCGACCAACGGTCAGGTCGGACTTCGCTGGGCGACGCTCGATCAGGCGATCTGGGTCGAGGGCGTGGTGACGATGTGGGCGGCGCAGGATCGGCTGAGCTTCGGCGATCAACGCGACACCCAGCGGGTGCCGCCGGGTGGCACCCCGGGCTACACGATCGCCTCGCTCCGCGGCGGGTGGCAGGTGACCACCGGACTCGCGCTCACGCTCACGCTCGACAATCTCGCCGACAAGGACTACCGCGTGCACGGATCGGGCGTGAACGAGAGTGGCTTCAACGCGATCCTCGGCATCGAGTA
This sequence comes from Phycisphaerae bacterium, assembly GCA_030432455.1. Lineage (GTDB taxonomy): Bacteria > Planctomycetota > Phycisphaerae > Phycisphaerales > SM1A02. The sequence continues at coordinate 3,177 of JAUIHC010000269.1, forward strand.
CCGGTTCTGACGCGACCCGCGCCGATCAGCCCTCGCCGCGTTGCACGGCCTCCAGTTCGCTCCAGCGGGCGTAGAGCGTCTGCACGAGGGTCTGAGCCTCGGAGAGGGCCACGAACGCCGCGGCCGACTTCTGATGATCGGCCATCGTCGCCGGGTCGTTGGCGATCGCCTCCAATCGCTCGACCTCGGTCTCGGCCTCGAGGATCGCGTCCTCCATGCCGTCGAACTCGCGCTGCTCCTTGTAGCTGAGCTTGCGACGACGGGGCGGGGCGGGGCCGGAAGACGCGGCGGTCGGCGCCGCGGGACTCTCGGTGGAGGTGGTTCGCGCCGCGGTCTGTTCCGCCTCGTCGCGCGATGCGAGATCGCGGACGAACTGGTCGAGCGTTCGATACGACTTCGCGCCGCCGCGGCCGTCGAGTCCGATGAACTCGGTGGCGATGCGCTCCAGCATGAACCGGTCGTGGGTCACCAGCACGATGGCGCCGGGGAACTCCACCAGCGACGACTCCAGCACCTCGAGCGACGGGATGTCGAGGTCGTTGGTCGGTTCGTCGAGGAGCAGGAGATCCGCGGGCTCGAGCATGAGGTTCGCGACGAGCACCCGGGCCTGTTCCCCGCCGGAAAGACGCGAGACCGGCGTCTTCAACTGGTCCTTGTGGAAGAGGAACCGCTCCGCCCATCCCGCGACGTGCACGGTGCGGCCGCGGAACTCGATGCGATCGCCGACCGGGCAGAGCGCCTGCTGCAGGGTGTGGTTCGGGTCCAGCGACGATCGGTGCTGACTGAAGACCACCGTGCGCAGGTTCTCCGCCCGATCCACCGTGCCCTCGTCGGGGTCGAGTTCGCCGTGGATGATCCGCATCAGCGTCGTCTTGCCGGTCCCGTTGTCGCCGACGAGGCCGAGTCGCATGCCCGGCGAGAGCACGAGATCCACGCCGGAGAAGAGTCGGCGGTCACCCATCGACCTCGCCACTCCGTGAAGCTCGACGAGCTTGCGGGTCCGGCGTTCGGTGGCGGTGAAGTCGATGGTCGTGGCCCGGGTGTCGGCCACGCCGCGATCCCGCGAGTCCGAGAGGGCGGCCCGGCGATCGGCGGCGTCCTTCACCTGACTCTTGTTGCGGGTCTGTCGTCCCTGGATGCCCTGCCTGAGCCACGCATCGTCGCGGCGCACGAGATTGGCGAGCGTCGCTCGTCGGGCGTCCTCGGCTTCGAGGAACTCGCCCTTGCGGCGGACGAACTCGGAGTAGTTGCCGTCCACCTCGAAGGTGCCGTCGGGATACGCCCGACTCAGTTCGACGACGCGGGTCGCGACCGACTCGAGAAAGTGACGGTCGTGGGTCACGAACGCCATCGCGATCGACGAGCGGGACGCGAACGCCTCGAGCCAGGCCACGCCCGCGAGGTCGAGGTGGTTGGTCGGTTCGTCGAGCAGCAGCAGGTCGGGGTCGCGGACGATGCCGCAGGCGAGGGCGAGTCGCTTCCGCCAGCCGCCCGAGAGCACGCCGACCGGCCGATCGAGATCCTCGAAGCCGAGCTTCGAGAGGGCGATCGCCGCCCGGGTGTCGTCGTCCACGCGGCCGTCGCTCTCGCCGTCGAGGGCGAGGGCGGCGATCACCGCGGTCCGGGGCGTC
>JAUIHC010000270.1 GCA_030432455.1 Phycisphaerae bacterium
CAGCAGCACGGTCGCGATGATCGATCCGCAGATCAGGATCCCGCCCATGGTCGGGGTGCCCGCCCGCTTGCCCATGAGCTCGTTCACGCCGGCATTGTCGAACTCGGGGTTGTCGCCGACCTTCTGCTCGCGGAGCCATTCGATCGTCCGCGGCCCGAAGATCAGGACCAGCCCGAACGAGACCAGCACCGCGAGAAACGCGCGGAAGTCCACGCCGTAGAAGACCTGCAGCACCGAGATCAGCCCGGTGCTTTCCAGCGGCTCCTGAAACAACCGCACAAGGAAGGGAATCACGCCGTCGCCTCCGATCGTTCGACGAGCGCGGCGATGACGCGCTCCAGTCCCACACCCCGCGATGCCTTGACGAACACCGCATCCCCCGCCTCCACAAGCCGACGCACCACCCCGGCCGCCGCCTCCGCATCGACGACGCCGTGGATCTCCGCCTCGAGTCCGGCACGCCGGGCCCCGTCCGCCGTCTCCGCCGCGAAGCGGCCGGTCACCACCAGATGCGTCGGGCGGACCGCGGCGGCGCATCCGCCGATCTCCCGGTGCATCGCCGCCGCACCCGCCCCCAGTTCGAGCATGTCGCCCAGCACCACGATCCGCCGAGCCTCCCCCGCCAGCTCGTCGAACGCCGCCAGCGACGCCCGCATCGATTCGGGATTCGCGTTGTAGACGTCGTCGAAGACCATCGCCCCGCCGATCCGACGCCGACCGAACCGCATCGCGGGCGGCACCGCCTCGGCCAGAGCGTCCGCGATCGCCGCGTCCGCGACGCCCAGCCGCCGCGCGACCTCGATCGCCGCCACCGCGTTGACCGCGTTGTGCGGACCGTCGAGGCCGAGATCGGCCGCGAAGTCGTCGAGTTCGATCCGCTGTCCACCGTCCGCGTGCGGGGTGCGTCGGATCAGACGACGCTCGGCCCGGGCGTGAACCCCCACCGTGACGATCTCGACCCCCGCGGCGCGGCGGGCGTCGAGCTCCGTCACGATGGCGTCCCGATCGACGTTGACGATCCCGACCCTCGCCCCGTCGAGGATCGCGGCCTTCTCCCGGGCGACCCCCGCCTCGTCACCGAGCGCCTCCAGATGAGCGCGACCGGTGCCGGTGATCACCGCGATCTCCGGACGGGCGATCGACACCAGGTGCGGAATCTCGCCCGGACCGCTCGTGCCCATCTCCAGCACCACCCAGCGATCGTCGGGATCGGCGGCGAGCAGGGTCAGCGGCACGCCGATGTGGTTGTTGAACGATCGGATGCTCGCCGTTCCGCGACCGAGCGGGGCGAGCACCGCCTCGAGCAGGGCCCGGGTGGTGGTCTTGCCGGCCGAGCCGGTGACGCCGACGACCGTCCCGCCCAGCCGGCCGCGATGCTCGCGGGCGAGCGTGGTCAGCGCCTCGATCGGGTCCTCCACCGCGACCAGCGGCATGCCGATCGCGGCGAGCGTCTCCGTCGTCGCCGCGTCGAGCCACGACCTCGCGATCACCGCCGCCGCCGCCCCGGCGGCCGACGCCGCGCCGAGATGATCGTGACCGTCGTGACGCTCGCCGCGGATCGCGATGAAGAGCCGGCCTGCGAGATCCTCGCGGGTGTCGATCCCGACGCCCCGGATGCGACGATCGCCCTCCGCCGACGGAACGACATCGCCCTCGGTGGACGATGCGATCTCCTCGAGGGTCCGCTCGATCATGTGGAACTCCCGCGTCGATCGTCGAGCGCCCGCCGCACGACCTGCACATCGTCGAACGGTCGTCGCTCGGTGCCGACGATCTGGTACGGCTCGTGCCCCTTGCCCGCGACGACCACCACATCGCCGGGCGAGGCCTGCAGGACGGCGATCCGAATGGCCGCCTCGCGATCGCCCTCGCGCACGATCCTGGATCGCTCGTCGGGGTCGGCCCCGGTCATGACCTCGTCGATGATCGCCTCGGGGTCCTCGGTCCGCGGATTGTCGCTGGTCACCACCACGCGATCGGCGCCGTCGAGGGCGGCCCGCAGCATCCGTGGACGCTTCGATCGATCGCGATCGCCACCCGCCCCGATCACCGCCACGAGCGCCGCTCCCTCCGGCACGCCGGGTCGCACCGCGGCGAGCACCTGCCGGATCGCGTCGTCGGTGTGCGCGTAGTCCACGAACACCCGCACCGGATCCCCCGCCTCGTGCACGGGTTCCAGACGGCCGCGCGGGGCCCGGAGCCCGCCGAGTCCCGACCGAATCGTCTCCGCGTCCGCACCGATCAGGACCGCGGCCACCGCGGCGGCGACCGCATTGAATGCGTTGTGCGTCCCGACGAGCGGAATCGCCACCGGCCCCGCGAGATCGGCGAGCGCCGCGAGCTCCTGCGGAATCGCGCCCGCGAGCGGCCCGGGCTCGACCTCGATCAGGATCGACATGTCGTCTCCGCCGATTCGATCGATGCGGTACCGGACCAGGACCTCGACGGTCGCGTCCACCGCTGCACCCGCCTCCGCGCCCACCGCGGACGACGCGACGCCCGCCCGCCGGGTCAGCCCGATCGAGCGGGCGGCACAGTCGGCGAGCATGGTTCCCGCCGCGGGATCGTCGAGATTGACCACCGCGTGCGCCTCGGCCCGCAACCCGCGGAACAGCCGGGCCTTCGCTGCGGCGTACGCCTCCATGGTGCCGTGATAGTCCAGATGGTCGCCGGTCAGGTTCGAGAAGATCGCGACCTCGATGTCGAGATCGGTGGTCCGTCCCTGATCGAGGGCGTGACTGGAGATCTCCAGCGCCGCCGCCACCGATCCGGCGTCCACCATCCGACCGAGGACCGCGGCGAGTTCCAGCCGTCCGGGCGTGGTCAGCCGCGCCGCAACCCCGATCCGACCGTCATGGATCTCGACCGTCCCGATGAGGCCGCACGGCCCGATCGACCGAGCCACCAGATCCCGGACCAGCGTGGCGATGGTCGTCTTGCCGTTGGTGCCGGTGACCCCGACGAGTCGGAGCCGCTCCTGCGGACGACCGGCCAGTTCGAGGGCGAGGGCGGCGCCGATCGCGAGCGGATCGTCGGTCTCCAGTCGGACGAGATCCGGGGGGCCGGCGGTGGCCGCGGCCGCCGCGGATCCGCGCGGCCCGAGGACCGCGACCGCGCCCGCCTCGATCGCCCGGGCCACGAACGCCGTGCCGTCGCCGCCGACGCCCGGGCGGGCGACGAAGAGCGTCCCCGCGCCGACCCGCCGACTGTCGTCCTCGACCCGCTCGATGAGACAGCATCGAGCGTCCCCCGACACGACCTCGATCGCGTCGGGAGCCGCCCGCGCGATCAGGGCTTCGAGCGATCGGGCGCGGGGCATGGCAGGTCCTGGTTCCCAGTGGAGCCGTCGATCAGGTGCATCGACGATTCACGCGGACGGGCTTCAATCGCGGGTCGTCCCGCTCCCGCGCGACGGATCGGTCGGATCCCGCTGGATGAACATCGCGTCGCCGTAGCTGAAGAAGCGGTACCGCTCCGCGATCGCCTCGGCGTAGATCCGATGCAGTCGCTCGAGCCCCGTCATCGCCGCGACCAGCGCGAGCAGCGTGGACCGCGGCAGATGGAAGTTGGTCAACAGCGCGTCGGTGCGCCGGAATCGATGACCCGGCTGGATGAGAAGATCGGTGGTCCAGTCGAGATCACCGGCCGCCGCCTCGGGCATCGACTCGAGGGTGCGGACGCTCGTGGTGCCGACCGCCACGAGCCTCGCGGCGCCCGCCGCCCGAGCCGACTCGGCCTCGGCGATCGCCGCCCGCGCCGCCGCATCCACCACGCACCGTTCCGCGTGCATCGGGTGGTCGGAGAGGTCGTCAACCTCCACGGGCTTGAACGTCCCCGCCCCGACTTCCAGCGACACCCGGATCGGCCGGACCCCTTGCCCCTCGGCCCGGGCGAGAAGGTCCGGAGTGAGATGCAGTCCCGCGGTCGGGGCGGCGACCGAGGCGGTCGGACCGGCATCGTCGGCGAAGGTCGTCTGATACCAGTCGCGGTCGTGCGGATCGTCCTCGGGAAGGCCCCGGTCCCGTCTCGCCCGCAGGATGTATGGCGGAAGCGGGACGAGTCCGACCTCCCGATGCATCCTCGCGACCAGCGCCTCCGGGCTCGCCCCCGGACCGGCCGCGTCCTCGAGTTCGACCAGCACCCGCCCCTCGTCGTCGATCGCACGAACCACCAGCCCCAGGGATGTGACCCCGCCGTCCCGATCGAGCAGATCGAGCCGATGCCCGGGCTGGAGCCGACGACTCTTGCGGATCATCGCCCACCATCGACCCGGCCCCTCGCCCTCGGCGAGCAGGCCGTCGAGGCCGCCTCCGGTATCGGCCCGCCGGCAGCGGATCCGGGCGGGCACCACGCGGGTGGCGTTGATGACGAGTCGATCCCCCGCCCGGAGCCGGTCGGGCAGGTCCGCGACGGTTCGATGTTCGAGCCGCAGCGACGCCCCGTCGTCCTCGGACTCCGGCGGCAGTCGAACGACGAGCAACCGGGCCCGCTCGCGCGGCTCGGCGGGCCGATCGGCGATCAGGTCGGGGTCGAGGTCGAAGTCGAGGTCGTCGGTGCGGAGCCCCATGGGACCGGCGATGCTAGCAGGCGGTCGGACCCTGACGACGAGGCCCGCGTTCGCCGATCACGCGGCGTCGCGCCTGGTCTCCGCATCGGGGAAGGCCCCGGCGGCGACCCACTCCGAGCCGCACTCGGTGCATCGCCACGACCGACAGGCGAACGGGGCGTGTTCGCCGCTCAGAGGGCCGCGGTCGGGTGCGGGATGGGCACAGCGACCGCATCGCCGCAGGACGAGCAGATGCTG
>JAUIHC010000271.1 GCA_030432455.1 Phycisphaerae bacterium
CGCCCTCGCCGGTTGGTACAACGGATCGCCCCCGAGCCTCAACGGTGCGGTCATGACCTACGACAGCGGTGTCACCGGCACCCTCATCGGCCGCTTCACGAGCCTTGACGGCGAGTTCAGCCTCGAAGGCACCACGTTCGAGGCCACCTGGAACCAGGGTCTCGGCACCCCGGGTCAGCAGGCCGGGTTCGTGGTCGTGGATGTGAAGGCGGGCCTGGATTGCAATGCCAACGGGATTCCCGACCTCGAGGACCTCGACAGCGGCACGTCTCTCGACTGCAACAGCAATCTCCGTCCTGACGAGTGCGACATCGCCGATGGCACAGCATCCGACTGCAACCTCAACGGCGTCCCCGACGAGTGCGAAGTCGACGCAGGTACCCAAACCGACTGCAACACGAACGGCATCCTCGACAGTTGCGAGCTCGCCGAAGGTCTCGCTTCCGACTACAACGGCAATGGGCTCCCCGATCTCTGCGAAGCACTGTTGGTTCCCGGAGATTACGAATCGATCGCAGAAGCCATCCAGAATGCGCCCGAGGACTCCGTGATCTTCGTCGATGCCGGTTCGTATGAGGAGCCGGTCATCCTCAACCGCGCCCTCGTGCTCGTTGCCCCGAACGGCCCCGGCTTGACCAAACTCGATGGATCGAAGCGGCTCGGCCCGGTTGTCATGGTGGATGATGCACCGGCTGGGGCTTTGCTTGCCGGGTTCACCATCAAGGCGGGAGATCCGTCCGGCAGCCATCCGATGGGCGGCGGCATCGTCGGCCGAGACTCCTACGCGACCATCGCCGACTGCGTGATCGTCGGCAACACCGGCATGGAGGGCGGCGGCGTTCGGTTCGCGGGCGGCTCCCCCACGATCGTCAGTTGCGAGATCCGGGGGAACCTCTCGTATGGCGTCGGAGGAGGCCTCTTCGCCGAGGAAGGCGACATCCTCGTGTCCGACACCGTGTTCGAGGCGAACATCGCCCTCGCTGGTCGCGGCCATGCGATCGGCGTCGTGAATGGTTCGATGGCCGCCATCGACGCGTGCTCGATCACCCAACATGCCGCCGAGGGTGCCGTCGTGCTCACCGCGTCATCCTCCACGACGAAGCCGATGGCGCTCGTCGCCGTGGAGACGACCCTCACCGACAACGCCGGTATCGCACTCGAGACCGAGCAGACGATCGTCGAGTTGACCGATTGCATCATCGAGGGCAACGGTCAGGACGGGCTCCGGCTGGCGGCCGGCACCCTGCACCGCATCATGGGCACGCGCATCCGTGACAACGGTGGCATCGGCCTCGTGACCGATACCGGCATCGACGGCTTCGACCTGATCGGCGACAACACGATCTGCGGCAACGCGAACGGCGCAGTGGCGGGCATCGACCCAACCGCCCTGTTCGGCAGCGGCAACGTCGTCTTCGACGATCGCTGCCCCGATCTGGTCGTGCCCGACGATGCCGACACCATCCAGCTCGCGATCGACGCCGCGATCGACGGCGAACGGATCGGCGTGCGTCCTGGTGACTGGGATGGATTCGATCCGGTCGGGAAGGACATCGAGGTGATCGCGACCGAAGGACTCGATGTGACGACCACCCAGCGCATCGCGGCGTCCTCCGGCGAGCCGTCCACCATGCTGGTTCGCGGCTTCACGATCGGGAGTCGCACCGGCCTCGGCCCGACCGCGGCGGTCTTGCTCGTCGACGCCAACCTGACCATCGACGCCTGTCGGGTTACGGGAGGCAGCGACTCCGGCGTGCAGGTGTCGAGCGGCATGCCGACCATTCGCGACAGCACGATCGACGGGAACGAATCGCCGCAGTTCGGCGGCGGTGTCCGGGTGGCGGGCGGATCGCTCACGCTCGACCGCGTGACCGTCGCCGCGAACTCGATCCCACTGGTCGCAGGAAGCCGCGGCGGCGGCGTTTTCGTCGAGTCCGGCGCCGAACTCGTGCTGATCGAATCAAGCATCTGCGACAACGCTCGTGAGAACCTCGCGAACTTCGGCACGGTGAGCGATCAGGGCGGCAACACCGTCTGTCTCGCGTTCGACTGCGACGGCAACGGCCTCGAGGATGCCGCCGACATCGAAGACCTCGGACGCCCCGACTGCAACGACAATCTCGTTCCTGACGACTGTGACATCGCTGCCAAGGCCTCGGCCGATTGCGACGACAACGGCGTCCCCGACGAGTGCCAGCTGGGTGATGGCTCCGCCTTCGATCTCAACCTGAACGGCGTGATCGACGCCTGTGAGGATGAACTCGTCTTCTCGGTCCCCGGCATCTTTGGGACCATCGGCGATGCGATCGCTGCGGCCCCGAACGGTGCGGTGGTCGAGTTGGCGGCCGGGACCTTCAACGAGTCCGTCGATTTCGGCGATTCCCGACTGGTGATCCGCGGCAGCCTCGACGCTCCGGAGTCGGTGGTGCTCGACGGTACCGGTCTGCCCCGCTCGGTGGTGCTGATCGCCGGGGGGCAGGGGCCCGAGTCGGGACTCCAGGGTCTGACCATCGCCAACGGCACCATCGGCACGCCGTTCGAGTCCGATCCGACCATCGTCGTCGGTGGCGGGCTCTTCATCGATCAGGCCGCCCCCACGATCCAAGGTGTGATCTTCCGTGACAACCGGTCGGGCTACGGTGGCGGTGCCTACGCCCGCGGTGGAGCGCCGACGTTCATCGACTGCACCTTCGTCGGCAACACTGCCTCGACGGATGGCGGGGGGCTTCAAGTCATCAACTCAACGGCGAGCGTGAACGGCGCGTCGTTCACCGGTAATACGGCGACCAACCACGGCGGTGCCGTCAAGGTGGTCCGGGGCGACGCGGAGATCGTCGACTCCACCATGACCGGCAACGGTGCCGCCGAGGGCGGCGGCGTGTACTTCTTCTCCGACTCGAGCACCACACCGCTGCCTGTCACCAGCACCGTCGTGAGCTCAAACAACGCCACCACGACCGGCGGAGGCCTGCGGGCTCGGCCGGGACAGCCTGGTTTCGAACTGTTCGACAGCGTGGTCTGCGACAACACGCCCGACGATCTCATCGGCCTCTACATCGATCTCGGCGACAACGAACTTTGCGTCTGTCCTTCCGACCTGAGCGGCAACGGCCTGGTGGGCGCCGAGGATGTCGGCATCCTGCTGAGTCAGTGGGGCGATTGTCCGACCGCGTGCACCGCCGACTTCAACGGAGACGGGCAGGTCAATGCGGGCGACCTCGGACCGCTGCTCGGCGCCTGGGGCGTATGCCCCTGACCAGTTGAACGTTCGAACCTCGATCGTCCGACCGGCGCACCGCGACTTCGACACTCTTCCCGCCCCGGCTCCCATGCGAGCCGGGGCGTTTGGTTTCGGTACCTTCCGGAACATGCGACGCGATGCGGGCGAGTCCGGTGGAGCGAACGGGACGGTGATTCGGCGGAGGAACTTCCGGGACCGAGCGCGTCGTCTCGGATCCGCGCTGGTCCTCACTCAGATCGCGATGGCGGCGAGTGCGGCGTGCCTTGTGTTCGCGTGCTCACGAGTGCTCGATCGGCCGCTCTCACCGTGGTGGTACGCCGCCGCGGTGCTTGGCTCGTGGTGCGTGTATCTCCGCGACTCGGCCGCCTCGTGCGACGCCGAGGACGCGATCAGCCAGCCGCGTCGGGCCGCGATCTTTCGGGGCAGTCGGTTCTGGTCGTGGTGGATGCCGGGGATCTCGGCGGTGCTCGGCATCGGGTGCGTCGTGATCGCGCGACCGCATCCGGGGACCGCGATCCTGCTCGGGCTCGTCGGCACGCTCGGGATTCTTCACGCCGCACCGCACACCGGCGGCGGGACTGGTCGGCTCACGACCAAGCGGTTCGCGGCCGTGAAGTCGATCGTGGTGTCGATCGCGTGGACCGGCGCGGCGGTCGGGCTGTGCCTTCTGGAATCGCCATCACCGATCGAGCGGGCGGCGGTCGTCGCGGGAATCTGGTTCGCGCTGCTCGTGACCCCGGTGCTTCTCGCCGACTCGCTGCTGCTCGACCTGCGGGACCGGGCCGCGGATCGGGCGTTCGGCCTTCACACGATCGCGGTCCGGCTCGGCCCCCGCGGCGTGCACGCGATGGTCGGCCTGCTGCTCGCCGCCGCGGCGATCGCGACGATCCTCGGCGCCGCCGACGCGATCGACGGCCATCGCTCGCTGCGGGTCGGCGTGGCGACCACCCTCGGACTCGCGGTCCCCTGGTTCGGCTGGCGGGTGATCCGCCGCGACGAAGTCGCCACCGCCGCAGCGATCATGGCCTGGCGCTTCCTCATCGCCCTCGCCGTACTCTGAAGACCGGACACCGGCCCCCCGATCTCCGTTCTCCGTTCTCCGCACCCCTCCGTTCTCCACACCATGCTCCCCCTCGTCACCCGCCGCCTCCTTCAACTGCCGCTGATCGTGCTCGTGGTCTACACCGCGACGTTCGTGCTGGTATGGATGGTGCCGGGTGATCCGCTCGACCTTCCGGAGGATCGGCGACCGCCGCAAGCGGTCGTGGATGCGATGCGGGCGCAGTACGACCTCGACGACCCCGTCACCTTCTACTTCAGTTATCTGGGCAAGGCGACCGGCGTGTCATGGCTGCTTGGCGACGCCCCTCGTCCGTTCGACCTCGGCCCGAGTCTGCGCAGCCCGGGCTGGACGGTGAGCGAGATCCTCGGACAGGGGCTGCCGGTGTCGATCGCGCTCGGGCTCGCCGCGATCCTGATCGCACTGGTGGTCGGGGTGCTCGCGGGCGTCGTCGGTGGTCTGCGTCCGAACAGCTGGCTCGACGCGGGCACGCAGG
>JAUIHC010000272.1 GCA_030432455.1 Phycisphaerae bacterium
CTGCTCCAACCCTGCCATCATGGCTTCGTGGCCTCCCGGAGCTCGCTCGAGCGAGGCCTTGAGCACGGTCGCGAAGTCGCTCTCGGATCCCGGCTCGGAGAGCATCGTCAACGCCTCGCGGAAGCGGCCGGTCTGGAGGTAGTCGGTGGCCCGCGAGACCACCGGTTCCGGCACGAGCTTCTCCCGCTTGAAGGCGAAGGCGAGCTGGCCGATGAGTCCGAGGCTCGCGATGCTCGTCGCCATCAGCGTCCAGATGACCAGGCTGCCCAGCCACTCGACACCCTGCTCACCCGAGGCGTCGGTCGAATACGAGATGAAGAACGCTTCGGCGAAACTGGTGGACTCGGCGGCATCCTGCGCAGAGGCGGAGGCGGTCAGCCCGGCCACGACCAGCAGACCGGTCGCGAGAAGGCGGTGATGGACGAGTCGTGATGCGGTGAGGGGGAACACGGTGTGGAATCTCCCGGGTCGGAACCGGAGGGTGAGACGGGGCTGGGTCAGTCGAGGCCGAGGCGGTCGCGTCCGATGAATGCGAAGCCGCTCTCGTCGTCGCTGTCGGGATCGGTGCCGTGACGGCGGGCGATCTCCCGAAGCGTGCCGAGCCGGTCCTCGTCCAGCAGCTGGATGCAGCGGATGAGCGTGTCGCGACGGCCGTCGCCGCGAACCGGATTGAGCTTGTCGAGCAGCGAGAAGAGCTGCTGGCGGTCGACCTCGTAGTTGCCGGTGCCGGTGATGTCGGTGCTCACCAGATAGACGACCTGCGGATCGAGGCTGAACGCCTCGCGGAGCGCCTTCGAGGGATCGCTCCGATCCTTGGGCACCGTCTCCCGCATCCAGCCGACCACCGAGTCCACCGCGGCCGGGGTCGCGGGGCGGAGACCGCCCTTGAGCGTCTTCGGGGAGAGCACCTGCTCGCCCTGGAAGAGCAACACGGTGAAGGACTGCCGCGAGTCCAGCTGCCGGAGCGTCCGCTCGACCTCGCGGATGACCGCCCGGAAGGCGGCGATCATCGAGCCGCTGGCGTCCACCACGAAGACGATCCGGGTCGCGGCCGGGGCCGCGACCCCTCCGAAGGACACCCCCGGCGTCTCGCCCGCCCCCGGCGTCGCCGCCAGCACGGTGGACTGCGACATGAGGTCGTCGGCCGCCACCAGCAGATCCGCCAGATCCGCGGCCTCGACCGGCTGGCTCGCCGCGATGGTGGGGGCGCCGCCCATCGAACTCGTCTCCGAGGGCAGGGTCGTGACGCTCGTGACCGACTCGAAGGTCGGCACCGCATCGGGGGTCGAGACCACCACGATCGGCCGGTCGTCGGGGGTGCGAACGATGCTCCAGGTGATCAGCGAGGCGATCACGAGGATGATCAGGTGCAGCACGATGGACCCCGACCACGCCAGCGGCGTGGAGACGTCGCCGGCGGCACGCTCGGTGGTCGCGTCCGCGGTCGGGTCCGGGTCGGATGTAGGCGGTTCCTGACGCACGGTCGGAGCATACTCGCCGGGCACGGTCGTTCCGCCACGACCTGCGGAAAGTCGTGCGCGACGTCAGTCGTCGTCGAGCCCGTCGTCCCGACGACCGCTCCCGCCGAAGATCGCGTGATCGATCGCCACCGCGCCGGGGCCGGTCAGGAGCACCCCGAGGGCGAGGGTTCCCAGCGCGATCTGTGCGACGGCCTTGATGTACGCGGGCTTCTCCAGCCCGAACGGTCCGAGCGTGACGAGCGGTTCGAGGCTGGTGAGTGCGAAGGCGACCCCCATCACCACCGCGAGACCCAGCGCCCAGACGCGGGAGAGCAGGCCGATCACCAGCAGTCCGCCGCCGAGCAGCTCCGCGACCGCGGCGGCCCATGCCAGCACCACCGGGCGGGGCAGACCGTCCTGGTCGAGCGTCACCGCCAGTCGAAGCACGTTGCGGACTTCCAGCGGTGCCGCCATCGACTCGGCCGACCGGCCTTCCCGGTCCGGCGCCTCCGCATCGGCCGCCGTCGAATCGTCGGTCCACGGTGAGGCCAGCAGGTCCCGGACTCGGGCCGCCTCCTCGCCGTCGATGGTGCTGGTCTCCATGATCTTGCCCCAGCCGGCGGGGATGAACGCCGCCGCCAGCACCAGTCGGGCGAGCAGGGGGACCAGATGAAGGGCGGCGACTCGACGACATCCCATGGGTTCGATTCCGTCGCGGGTCCGAGAGGGAGGGCGGGAACGGGTCGCCCGGGCCGACTGCGGGGTCCGTCGTAGGATACGGATCCGTCGCGGGCGTGGCGGAACTGGCAGACGCGCGGGATTTAGGTTCCCGTGGGGGTGACCCCGTGCAGGTTCGATTCCTGTCGCCCGCATTCGGCCGCGTCTTCCCGAGTGTCGATCTCCGCGCTCTCCCCCATTCAGCCGTCCGAGCCCGAACCCGTGGTCCCAGACACCGATCCCACCTCTCCCGCGGACTGGTCCCCCGATTCCTGGCGATCGCGGCCGACCCTCCAGCAGCCGACCTACCCCGACCCCGATCGCCTCGCGGCGGTGGTCGCCGACATGCGATCGCTTCCGCCGCTGGTCACCAGCTGGGAGATCGAGAAGCTCAAGGACCAGCTCGCCGAGGCCGCCGCGGGCCGTCGATTCCTTCTTCAGGGCGGGGACTGTGCGGAGCGGTTCGACGAGTGCTCCAGCGAGGCGATCGCCAACCGCCTGAAGATCCTGCTCCAGATGAGCCTCGTGCTGGCCCACGGCGGGCGACGCCGGGTGATCCGGGTCGGACGCTTCGCCGGGCAGTACGCCAAGCCGCGATCCAGCGACCTCGAGACCCGCGACGGCACGACCCTGCCCGTCTACCGCGGAGACAACGTCAACGCTCCCGAATTCGACGCCGCGGCCCGCACCCCCGATCCCGATCGACTCCTGCTCGGCCATTCCCGGTCGGCCCTGACGCTCAACTTCATCCGGTCGCTCATCGACGGCGGGTTCGCCGACCTCCATCATCCCGAGTACTGGAACCTCGGCTTCGTGGACCACTCGCCGCATGCCGCCGAGTACCAGCGGATGGTCGAGTCGATCGGCGAGTCGCTTCGATTCATGGAATCGCTTGCAGGCACCCGGGTCGGCGACCTCTCGCGGGTGGACTTCTTCACCAGCCACGAGGCGCTGCTGCTGGAGTCCGAGCAGGCCCTCACTCGCACGGTGCCGCGGCGGCGAGGCTGGTGGAATCTCGGGACGCATCTGCCGTGGATCGGCCTCCGCACCGCCGATCCCGGGGGCGGTCATGTCGAGTACATGCGGGGCATCCGCAATCCGGTCGCGGTGAAGGTCGGTGCGGGCATGGATCCCGCCACCGTGGTCGAGCTCGCGGAGATCCTCGACCCGCACCGCGAACCGGGCCGACTCAGTCTCATCCACCGCTTCGGACGGGATCAGGTGGAGGAGGGGCTGCCCCGGTTGCTCCAGGCGGTGGCGGCGACCGGTCGCCGGCCGCTCTGGATCTGCGATCCGATGCACGGAAACACCAGGACCGTGGTCCCGGATGCGGGCGTCCTCGCGGGGACGCCGGTCAAGACGCGATCCTTCGACGACATCCTCTTCGAGCTCGAGCGGTCGTTCGAGATCCACGCCGCGGTCGGGACCCATCTCGGCGGGGTGCACTTCGAGCTGACCGGCGAGGATGTCACCGAGTGCACGGGCGGCGCCCGCGGTCTCTCCGACGCCGATCTCGGCCACGCCTACCGCTCGCATGTGGATCCCCGGTTGAACTACGAGCAGGCCCTCGAGCTGGCCATGCGGATCGCGCGGCGGATGCGGGACGAACCCGCGTCGGGCTGACCCCGCCGCGCCGTCGTCCCGCACCGGTTTGGATACACTCTCCGCCCTCATGGCCAGACCCGCTCGACGCGTCGTCATCTCCGGGCTCGGACCGATCACCCCCGCGGGGGTCGGGATCGACGCCCTCTGGCAGGCCGCCTGCGACGGAACCTCGGGCATCTCTCGGATCGCCGAGTTCGATGCGAGCGGGTTCCGGAGCCGGCATGCCGGTCGGATCGCTCCCGAACTCTTCAGCGTCCGCGATGCGGTGCCCAAGTCGTACCGCAAGGCGACCAAGGTCATGGCCCGCGACATCGAACTCGCGGTGGGCGCCGCCGCCGCGGCGGTCGCCGACGCGGGGCTGACCACCCGGGCGAGCGAGGGCGAGGATCCGCCGACCATTCCCGCCGATCGGATGGGCTGCCACATCGGCGCCGGTCTCATCGCGGCCGATGTCGACGAGCTCACCGCGGCGTTGTCCCGGTCGGTCGATGCCGACGGCGGCTTCGACTACGGCGAGTGGGGTCGGCAGGGCATGGGCAATCTCACGCCGCTCTGGCTGCTGAAGTACCTGCCCAACATGCTCGCCTGTCACGTCACGATCATCCACGACTGTCAGGGGCCCTCGAACACGATCACCTGCGCCGAGTCGAGCGCCACGCTCTCGATCGGCGAGTCGATGCGGGTCATCCAGCGGGGGGCCGCCGATGCGTGTCTGACCGGCGGATGCGACTCCAAGCTGAATCCGATGGCGCTGCTTCGCCAGCAGTTCGCGGATCGTCTCGTCGCGACCGACGACGACGATGCGGCGGCGCAACGGGCCGTGCGTCCGTATGCGGCCGATGCCGCGGGCACGCTGGTCGGCGAAGGCGGCGGCATCCTGGTGCTGGAGGCGGTCGAGTCGATGGAGGCCCGGGGAGGCCGGGCGTACGCCGAGGTCGCGGGTTTCGGCGCGGCGCAGTCCGCGTGCCCGGACACCGTCGGGATGCGGTTCGACGAGGACGACCCCGGCATC
>JAUIHC010000273.1 GCA_030432455.1 Phycisphaerae bacterium
TCTGACGCGGCGCCGATGACCGGCGGGGGGGGCAGGCGGGGCCAGGCGGTGACAGCGTGGGGCCGACGAGTCGGCCACCCGCATCAGTCCGCGTCGGGCTCTTCCTCGGCCTCGTCCACGACGGGCTCGCCGACCAGCGCGCTGCCGACGCGGACGACGTTCGCACCCATCTCGATCGCGATCTCGAAGTCGTGGCTCATGCCCATCGAGAGGATGTCGAGTCGCTCGGGCTCGCGGACGGCGCGGCGGACGTCGTCGAAGATCTCCCGACACCGCTGGAAGCAGTGGCGGAGGACCGCCTCGTCCTCGGTGAGCGGCGCCATCGCCATCAGGCCGCGGACGCGGATGTTGAGCATCGAGCCCATCTGATCGATCAGGTGTCGAACGGCCGGCGGCGCGATGCCGCCCTTCTGCGACTCGCCGAGGTTCACCTCGATGAGCACCTCGACATGCCGGTCGCGGCGGGCCGCCTGAGCCTGGATCTCCTCGGCCAGTCGAAGACTGTCCACCGAGTGGATCAGCCGGACATGCTCGACGAGCTTGCGGACCTTGTTCCGCTGGAGACGGCCGATCATGTGCCAGCGGGGCTCGACCGCGTCCACTCCCGACGACGACTCGGGGTGCTCGGTGAGCCGGTCCTGATACTCCTTGATCTGCGCCGCCCGGTTGACCAGCTGCTGGGCCCGGTTCTCGCCGAAGTCGCGATGGCCGAGGGCCATGAGTCCCCGGACCACATCGATCGGCGCGTTCTTGGTGACCGCGACGAGCACGATCTCCTCGGGCCGTCGCCCGGATCGATGCGCCGCCTCCGCGATGCGGGTGGTCACCTGCTTGTATCGAGTGGCCAGGTCGGGCATGACCTCCGCCTCCGGCGCGTCATGCGTGGTCGTTCCGGTCGCAGCATCCATGCTCATGTCCGAAGGGTACGCCTCGGCTCGGCCGGACCGCAACCCGTCACCGGCCGGAAGCGGCGGACTCCGGGGTTTCGCGCGGGGTACGCTCCCCCGCATGAGCACCGACCGCCACCCCGCCGTGCCCGCCGACGCCCCCGTGGTCCTCGTGATCCGAGACGGCTGGGGCCGGAATCCCCATCCCGAGCACGACCCCTTCAACGCGGTGACGCTCGCGAACACGCCCGTCTCCGACCGCCTCGAATCCGAATGGCCGACGACGCTGGTCCACACCAGCGGCGAGGATGTCGGGCTCCCCGTCGACGCCAAGGGTCCCGTCATGGGCAATTCCGAGGTGGGGCACCAGAACCTCGGCGCCGGCCGGATCGTCGATCAGGAGCTCATGCGGATCACCAATGCGATCCGCAGCGGCGAGTTCTTCGAGAACGCCACCCTCGACGCCGCCTTCGCCCACGCCGAGATGACCGGCGGGCGACTCCAGGTGCTCGGGCTGGTCAGCGACGGGCAGGTCCACAGCGATCTCGCCCATCTGGTGGCGATCCTCGAAGCGGCGAAGCGGCGCGGATTTCCGGGTGACCGGGTGCTCGTCCACGCGATCACCGACGGCCGCGACACCCCGCCGACCGGCGGCCGCGGATTCGTGAAGACGGTCGAGACCGCGATGCGGGACCTCGGGGTCGGGCGGATCGTGTCGGTCATGGGCCGATTCTGGGCCATGGACCGCGATCACCGCTGGGACCGGGTCGAGCGGGCGTACCGATGTCTGGTCGGGCCGGCCGCCGCCCGGGCGGACTCGGCCGACGCCGCGCTGGCCGCCTGGTACGACGCCCCGCCCGAGCCGTCGCAGCACGGCGACGAGTTCGTCGCCCCGGTGGCGATCGGCCCCGATGACGCCGACGTCGCCGCGACGCGGATCACCGACGGCGACAGCATCCTGTTCTTCAACTTCCGAGGCGACCGGCCGCGGGAGATCACCAAGGCGTTCGTGCTCGACGACGACGCCTGGTCGCAGGTCGAGCGGGGCGGCTTCGATCGCGGGCGCCGCCTCGGCAACCTCCGCTTCACCGGCCTGACCCGCTACGAGACCGGCCTTCCGATCGAGGTGATCTTCGAGAAGCCGCCGAAGATGCCCGACATCCTCGGGGAGACGATCGCGAAGGCCGGGCTCACGCAGTTCCGCTGCGCCGAGACCGAGAAGTTCCCCCACGTCACCTTCTTCTTCAACGACTACCGCGAGGAGCCCTTCGACGGCGAGCATCGAACGATCGTGCCGAGCCCGACCGATGTCGCGACCTACGACCGCAAGCCCGAGATGAGTGCCGCCGCGGTGCGCGACGCGGTGCTCGGTCGCCTCGCCGCCCCGGACTGCGAACGACTCATCGTGGTGAACTTCGCCAACGGCGACATGGTCGGTCACACCGGGAGCCTCGATGCGGCGGTGAAGGCCTGCGAAGTGGTGGACGCGTGCGTCGGGTCGATCGTCGAGGCGACGCTCGCCCGCGGTGGCGCCCTGATCGTGACCGCGGACCACGGCAACGCGGAGCAGATGTTCGACCCCGAGGGGAACTGCCCGCACACCGCGCACACCAACTACGACGTGCCGCTGGTGGTCGTCGGCGAGCCGTATCGCGATGCCGTGCTGCGGAGCGACGGTCGCCTCGCCGACGTCGCACCGACGCTGCTCGCGATGCTCGGCATCGCGACCCCCGCGGCGATGACCGGTCGCTGCCTGCTCGCCTGACCGCCGTCGGATCTCCCATGCGACTCGTGTTCGCCGGCACCCAGTCGGTCGGAAAGACCACCCTCGTCCACGATCTCGCGGCCGCGTGGCCGAACGCCCGCATCGAGGAGGAGCCGATCCGCGCGGTCGCCCGGATGACCGGCGAACCGCCGCCCGCGGTGCCGACCCGCGCCGCCGAACGCCGACTCATCGACTACGGACTCGGACGCCTGCGCGACGCCGCGGCATCGTCGCGGGCGGGCGAGGTCGTGCTGTTCGACCGGTCGCCGCTCGACGCCTACGCCCACGCGATCCTCTCGATGGAGACCGGCGGCGAGGTCGATCCGCCGTTCCTCGCCGAGATGCGACCGCGGGTCGTGGAGGCGCTGTCGCTGGCCCATCTCGTCGTGCTCGTGCCGTTGGAATCCGGGGTCGGCAACGAGGCGGACGGCTTCCGGTACCTCGACGAGTCGAACCGTCGTCGCGTGGATGCGATCCTCGCCGACCTGCTGCATCCCGCGGGCGGTCTGTGCCCGCGTCCGGTGCTCGTGGTCCGCGGCGCTCGCGCGGATCGCGTCGCGCAGATCGACCGCGTGATCGCGGGTCTGTCGTAGCATCCCCGCCATGACCACCACGCCGATGACCGTCGAAGCCGCCCGCGCCCTCATGCACGAATGGGTCGAAAGCGACTCGCTTCGCGGACACATGGAGGCGGTCGCCGCCTGCATGGCCCATCACGCACGCCTGCACGCGCCCGGCGAGGTGGAGGCGTGGACGATCGCGGGGCTCCTCCACGACGTCGACTACGAGAAGCATCCGACGCCCGAGGAGCACCCGACGGTCGGGGTCGCCCATCTTCGATCGCTCGGTGTGGACGAGACCATCCTCGATGCGATCATGGGGCATGCCCCCTACACCGGGGTCGCCCGGACCACCCCCATGGCCCGCCACCTCTTCGCCTGCGACGAGCTCGCCGGGTTCATCGTGGCGGTGGCGAAGGTCCGTCCCGATGGTCTGAGCGGACTCACCGCGAAGAGCGTGAGGAAGAAGCTCAAGGACAAGGCGTTCGCCGCCGCGGTCAGCCGGGCGGACATCGCCGAGGGCGTGGCCGATCTGGTGGCGGACGGCTGCGTGGCGGACGAGACCGAGCACATCGATCGGTGCATCGCGGCGTTGCAGGGGTGAGAGGAGGCCGGCGGCATCCGGGTCGGACGCTGCCCTCGACCGGCCCCGATACACTCCGCCACCCATGTCGCTTCCCCGCATCGCCATCGTGGGCCGACCGAACGTCGGCAAGTCGAGCCTCTTCAACCGGCTCGTCGGCAGCCGCGTGTCGATCGTGGATCCGACGCCGGGGGTCACCCGCGACCGGGTGAGCCGGTTCATCGAGGTCCGCCCGCCCGCCGAGCTCGAGCATGCGGCGATGCGGTACGCCGAGCTCGTGGACACCGGCGGCTTCGGGGTCTACACCGCCGAAGGCGGTCGATACGACGATGTCGGCGCGGATCTGGCGACCCTCACCCCCGAGATCGAGAAGCAGATCGCCCGCGCGACCGCCGAGTGCGACCTCGTCCTCTTCGTGGTCGATGCCCACACCGGACCGACCATCCTCGACGAGACGATCGCGGGCATGCTCCGGAGGTCGGGCCACACCGACAAGGTGATGCTCGTCGTGAACAAGGTGGACGGCGAGAGCTGGGAGGCGCACGCGATGGAGTTCGCGGGTCTCGGCCTCGGCGAGCCGCTGATGACCAGCGCGAAGTCGGGCTACCGACGCCGCCTGTTCCAGGAGGCGCTCTGGAACCGCGTCGATCCGGAGGCGGTCGCGGACAGCGATCCCGAGCTCAAGCTCGCGATCGTCGGTCGCCGCAACGCCGGCAAGAGCACGCTGGTGAACGCGATGGCGGGCGACGAGCGGGTCATCGCCAGCGAGATCGCGGGCACCACCCGCGACGCCGTGGATGTCCGCTGCCAGATCGGCGAACACGTGCTGACCGTCATCGACACCGCGGGCGTGCGAAAGCGGAAGAGCTGGGCCGACGCGGTCGAGGCGTACTCCCATCAGCGGACGATCGATTCCATCGATCGCGCCGACGTCGTGTTCCTGCTCATCGACGCGACCCAGCCGATCAGCCAGGTCGAGAAGA
>JAUIHC010000274.1 GCA_030432455.1 Phycisphaerae bacterium
GAGGGTCGCGGTCCGGCGTCGATCGCGTCCCTCGATCCGCTTTCCCGACACCGGAGCAGCAGACATGACTCATCGTCCGACCAGTTGGTCGCTCACCACGATCGTCGCCTGCCTCGCCTCGCCCCTGATCGGGGGCGTTGACCAGCCGACGGCGGCCGCCGAGACATCGGACGTCGATCCGCGGCCGTCCCTTGACTTCCGACGGATGCTCGCTGTGTTCGCGGATCCTGCGGGTCCCGGACCCGATGTGGTGGCGCGGCTAAACCGACTCGGGTACGGGGACGACCGGGTCGCGGTGAGTTCGGCGTCCGGTTGGGCGTATCTCCTGCTTGGTCCCGACGATCCTGCCGTTGATGACGTCGTCGCGACACTGCTCAACCGCGGCTTCGATCAGGTCAGCCGACTCCACACCGACGGCGGGTCGCTGCCGCGGATTCCAACCCGGGATCTCCTCGTACAGATCGCGCCCGACGCCGAGCCGATGCTCCTCGAAGGCGAGTTCGAGGTGCTCGACGTCGACTTCGCGGGGCTCCCGGGACTGACGCGGGTACGGAGTCATGCGCGAACCGGCATCGAGGCCCGGGCGATCGCTGCGGGACTCGAGGCCCGGCCCGGCGTCGAGTTCGCACACCCGGATGCCATCTACTGGGCGACCCGCTGGGGCGGCGCGCCGAACGATCCGCTGTATCCACAGCAGTGGGCGTTGAACCAGGCCAACGACCATGACCTGAACGCGCCTGAGGCGTGGGCGATGACGACCGGCGATGCCGCGGTTCGTGTGGTCGTGCTCGACAGCGGAGTCCAGTCAAGCCACCCCGATCTTTCGGTCGAGCCCGGGGAGGACTTCACCGACGGCGTCGGCGACGGAAGTCCGAACACCGCCTGCGACAACCATGGCACCGCGGTCGCCGGATGTGTCGCGGCGACGATCGACAACGGACTCGGAGTCGTGGGTATCGCCCCGACCTGCCGCGTGGTCTCGGGCAAGATCTTCAACGAGATCGAATTGATCTTCTTCTGTCTGCCGTTCCTCGAGTCGCAGGACTCCTGGACCGTGTCGGGCATCTCGTGGTCCGCCTCGAGCGGAGCGCGGGTCACGAACTCGTCCTGGGGCGGCGGAGCGGGGAGCGCGGCGGTGACCGCGGCGTTCGCGTCCACCCGGGCGGCCGGCGTCGTCCACTTCGCGGCCGCGGGCAACGATGGCACGACCACCCTCGGCTATCCGGCGAATCTGGCCACCGTGAACGCGATCAGCGCGATCGACGCCTCGGGAGGCCTCGCGAGTTTCAGCACGTCGGGAAGCGGCACCTTTCTGGCCGCCCCCGGGGCCTCGGTGCTGACCACCGACCGGACCGGGGCCGACGGCTACGGCGGATCCGACACCACCTCGATCGACGGGACATCGTTCGCCTCGCCCTACGCGGCGGGCGTCGCGGCACTGGTCATCTCCGCCGATCCGGAACTCTCGCCCGATCAGGTCGAACAGGTGCTCGCCGACACCGCGAAGGACCGCGGCGCGGCTGGATACGACCCGGCGTTCGGATGGGGATTGGTCGACGCGGCGGCGGCGGTCGCGGCGGTCTTCGACACCACGCCACCGTGCATCGGTGATCTCAACGACGACGGGCAGGTGAACGGGGCCGACCTTGGCTTCATCATCGCCGCGTGGGGGCCGTGCGGCGACTGCAACGCCGACCTCGACGGGAACGGTCTGGTGGATGGCGGCGACCTCGGCCTGATGATCGCCGGGTGGGGACTCTGTCCCTGATCGACGTCGTCATTCTCTGAAACGATCGCCTCACTCCTTCCAGAGCACCCGATCGAAGAGCTCGTGGATCCGGCGGTACTCGTCGATCCACGAGCTTTCTTCTCGGAAGCCGTGCGGCTCGACGGGGTAGATCGCGACCTCCCAGCCGGTCTTGCCGAGTTCGATGAGCCGCTGGGCGAGCCGGACGGTGTCGCTGAAGGGCACGTTGTCGTCCACCATGCCGTGGCAGATGAGGAGTTCGTCCGCGAGTCCGTCCGCGTGCTCGATCGGCGAGCTTCGTCGATACGCCATGGGATCGACCTGCGGGGTGTTCAGGATGTTCGCGGTGTAGCCGTCGTTGTAGAACGACCAGTCGGTGACCGGTCGCAGCGCCGCGCCCGCCTTGAAGACGCCGGGTCGCGTGAGAAGGCCCATGAGCGTCGTGAACCCGCCGTAGCTTCCGCCGTAGATCCCGACCCGATCCGGATCGACGCCGTGGTGGTCGGCGAGCCACGCGACGCCGTCCTCGTAGTCGTCGAGTTCGCACGGCCCCATGTCGCGGGCGATCGCGGTGCGCCAGTCGCGGCCGTAGCCCGAACTCGCGCGGTAGTCGAGATCGAGCACCACGAAGCCCTCGCGGGCGAGCATGTCGTGGAAGAATCCCTCGCGGAAGTACCGGCTCCACCCCGCGTGCGCGTTCTGGAGGTAGCCCGCCCCGTGCACGAAGAGCACCGCGGGACGGCGTCCGTTCGTCAGCGTCGGCGCGTCCGTGGGCGGAAGGTGAAGGCGACCACGGATGTCGTGTCCGTGACGGCCGGGGACCTCCACGAGCGTGGCGGGCGACCAGTCGAGGCGGGCGAACGCCTCCGAGCGAGAATCGGTGAGTCGTCGCGGAGTCGGCGCCGCCTCGTCGGTTCCGGGCAGCGCGACGATGAACAGTTCCGCCGGTTGGTCGAGCGTGCTCTCGAGGTACGCGACGGAGCCGCCGTCCGGGGCGAGCTGGCACTCCTCGATCTGGCCAGCGCCACCCGCGATCGTCTCGCACGCCCCGGTGTCGGGGTCGACCCGCTCCAGCCGCCAGATGCTCGGATCCCCGCGGTTCGATCGGAAGAACAGCGAGCCGTCGGTCGGATGCTCGACCACGTCACGCACCTCGAAGCCGCCGGCGACGATCGGACTCGACGTCGGCTCATGCTCGGCATCGCCGGGAGTCCACGAGTGCAGGTCCGACCAGCCATCGCCCTCGCTGAGGAACCACAGTCGAGATCCGTCGCGGGTCCAGTCCATCTCGTTGAACGACCAGTTGATCCAGGCGGGGTCGTGGAGATGGTGGATCGTCCGGATGGGTTCGCCACGGAGGGCCCCGGAGAAACCAGAAGAGTCGGGCCACGGAGAGGGAGGGGAGGAACCTGTCTCGGCGTCGGCGGCTTCCTCCGGTTCGGAGGGCTCGGGGGTCGCGGACGCCACCACCCCGGCCGGATCGATCGCGACGATCCAGCGGTCTTTGTTGTCGAGACTTCGCAGCATCACCGCGGCGAGCGAGCCATCGGGACGCCAGTCGGCCTGCATGATCGACGCGGGACGAGGATCGACGAGCGCCGGCTCGGTCGGTTCGGTCGCGTCCTCGGCATTCGCCGCCTCTTGAGCCAACGTCGCCAACCGATCCCCAATCGAACGGCCGTCCGTCTCCCCACCAACCCCCTCTGTGTCCTCGGTGTCTCTGTGGTTCTCTTCCAAACCCCCCTCCGTGGCCCCCCGTGGCCCTCCCCGGTCCACTTTCTCCTTCTCCAGCCACGCCTCGTTCTCCGCGCGGATCCCCGCCAGTCGGTCGACGCGTCGTTCCGGGAGATCGTCGAGGTTGATGTCGTGCGCCTCGCCGGTCGTGAGATCGACGAGCACCAGTCGCTCGGCGGTGCGGGCCTGCGTGCCGACCTTGGGACGAAGCCCCCGGCTCGTGACGTAGCCGTCGTCGGTCACCCAGATCGCCATGTCGTCGCGTCGCGCGTCGGGGCGGTTCTTCGCGGCGACCTCGACGAGCAGCCAGCGGCCGTCGGGGGAGAGATGTCGTGCGGTCTCGCGTTCGTTCGGCGAGAGGTAGACCGGGCCGACGACGTCGTGCGTCGTCGCCTCCCGGATCGCCTCGCCCCGAACTCGGGCGGCCTCGCGGCGTTCGGCCCGGTCTCGGAGGACGTCGAACAGTCGCCGTTGGTCGGCGGCGAGACCCTCGGGATCCTTCGGCGGTTCGGGGGGATTCGCGAAGCGAAGATCGACCGGCTCGATCTCGACCCCGGTGTCGAGATCGCGGACCACCAGCGTGTCGTCACGACGGAACGCGAGACGGCCATCGGTCATCCACTGCACGGGCCGTTCGCTCGCGGTGGTTCGCGTGATCTGCACGACGGTGCCGTCGGCGTCCATCACCACGAGGTCGCCGTCCCGGGTGGTCGCCATCCGGGTGCGGTCGCGATTCCAGATCCCCGCGCCGACGAGCCCGACGCGTTCGATGTTCGACAGCGTCCGCAGGTCGCCGGTCGCGGGATCGATCTCGACCGTCTCGCGTTGGTCGGTGGTGCCGATCCGACGATCGACCACGAGTCGGCCGTCCGCGAGCCATCGCGGTCGCTCGGGGAACGCCCCGAGCCACGCGGGGTCGGCCATCGCCTGCTCCAGCGTGAGCGTGGTGGGCGGGTCGAGAGCCAGGGCGACGACGGGGGTCGAGAGGGTCAGGGTGACGAGGAATGGACGCAGCATGCCGGGCAGGGTACGACGGGAATTCACCCTCCGAGTTCGGCCAACGCCTCGTCGATGAGCTCGCCGGGTCCGGTGGGACCGAGGACTCGGACCGCGAGACGATGATCGGGTGAACCCGGCGAGAGGTCCGGGCGGCCGGCGAGCCCGGTGACGAATCCCGCCCAGCCGAGGAGTGCGGCGGCCGCGACCTCGGTTCGAGTCGGGGGGCGATGGGGGAGGCGGCGGGCGAATCGGAGCAGGTCGTCGAGCGACGCTCGGTCCGCTGACTCCATGACGA
>JAUIHC010000275.1 GCA_030432455.1 Phycisphaerae bacterium
CGGCCGGGCTCGTCCTCGTCCCCGAGGACCGCAAGGCCGACGGGCTGCTGCTGGAGGAATCCGTCCGCGACAACCTCGTGATGCCGGGACTGCGACGGTTCGCCCGCGGCCCCTTCCGGTCCCGATCGCGGGAGACCGCCGCCGCGTCGGATCTCGTGCGGCGGCTGGGCGTCCGACCGCCTCGGCTCGCGCACCCCGCCGGGGGGCTCAGCGGGGGCAACCAGCAGAAGGTCGCGGTGGGGCGGTGGGTCGCCTGCGAGCCCCGGGTGCTGCTCCTCGACGAGCCGACCCGCGGCGTCGATGTCGGCGCGAAGGCCGAGGTCCACGCCCTGCTCGATCGACTCGCCCGCGCCGGCACCGCGATCGTCGCGGCGAGCAGCGAGATGGAGGAGCTTCTGGCGGTGGCGGATCGCGTGGTGGTGTTGCACGACGGCGGGATCGCGGGTGAACTCTCGCGGGCGGCGGCGACCGAGTCGGCGATCATGGCGCTGGCGACCGGTGGCCGGCACGAGGAGGTCGAGGCGGCATGAGTGAGCGCACCCACGACGACGATGGCGACGCCGCGGTCCGTCCGCGATTCGAACTGCCCTCGGGGATGGGCAAGATCCTCGGGGTGTTCGGGCTGCTGGTCGTGACCTGCCTGGCGACCTCGCGGTTCACGCCGTACTTCCTCACCGGCTACAACATCGAGAACCTGCTGCGGCGGACGTCGCTCTTCGGCGTGATCTCGATCGGCGCCGCGTTCGTGATCATGGTCGGCGGCATCGATCTCTCGATCGGATCGGTGATCGCCCTGATCGGCTGCCTGCTCCCGTGGCTGCTGGTGGAGCAGGGGATCGATCCGTGGCTCGCGGTGCCGATCGTGCTCGGGCTCGGCGTCCTGATCGGTCTCGCCCACGGCACGCTGGTGCAGAAGGTCCGCCTCCAGCCCTTCATCGTGACGCTCTGCGGACTGCTCCTCTATCGCGGGATCGCCCGCGGCATCACCGCCGACCGCACGGTCGGATTCCAGAACGAGTTCAAGGGGCTGCGGTCGTTCGTGAAGCACCGCTTCGAGATCCCCGGTCTCGAGATGGTGGGCGTCGAGGACTTCGCGATTCCCGCGACCTTCGTGATCCTGCTGGTCGTGGCGACCCTCGCCATCGTGTTCCTGCGGACGACGGTCTGGGGGCGGCACCTGCTCGCGACCGGCCGCAACGAGTCGGCCGCCCGGCACGGCGGCATCCGGACCGGACGGCTGGTGATCCTCGCGTACGCCCTGTGCGCCGGGCTCGCGGGTTTCGGCGGGCTCCTGTTCATTCTCGACGTCGGCAGCGCCCAGCCCGCCGACTTCGGCAACTTCTACGAGCTCTACGCGATCGCGGCGGCGGTTCTCGGCGGCTGCAGTCTGCGGGGCGGCGAGGGGTCCATCCTCGGCGTCATCATCGGCGCCGCGCTGATGCAGGTGCTGCAGAACGCGATCACGCTCATCGACTGGATTCCCGACACCATTCAATACGCGGTGATCGGCGGGGTCATCCTCGCCGGCGCCATCGCGGACGAGTCGCTGCGGCGGACGGTCGCCCGCCGCCGAACCCTGCTGGAACGAACGGGGTGAGCGGGAACGCTCGTCGCCCGCCACTGGAGCACGAACCATGAAGTCCCTTCCCTTGGTCATCGCCACCCTCTCGCTCGCCGCCTCGATCGGCGGTTGTCGCTCGACCGACGCCGTCACGGAGACGCCGATGGAGACCACGCATCGGATGCGGACCGGAGGCTCGATCGACGGGCGACCGGTGAACCTGTTCACGCTCCGCAACGCCAACGGCATGGAGGTCGAGGTGATGGATCACGGGGCCACGGTCACTCGGGTGATCGTCCCCGATCGCGACGGAAACCCCGTGGATGTGGTGCTCGGCTTCGACACCGCCGAGGAGTATCCGGAGAAGAGTCAGTACTTCGGCTGCACGGTCGGTCGGGTCGGGAATCGCATCGCCGGAGGCCGCTTCGAGCTCGACGGGAAGGCGTACGCCCTCGCCGCCAACAACGGTCCCAACCATCTTCACGGCGGCGAGGTCGGCTTCGACAAGCGGCGATGGGATGCGGATCCGATCATGACCGCGAAGGGGCCCGGCGTGCGGTTCACGCTGACGAGCGCCGACGGCGAGGAGGGCTATCCCGGCCGGGTGGAGGCGGAGACGATCTACGTCCTCACCGACCGCAACGAGCTGGAGGTCGAGATGTCGGCGACCACCGATGCCCCGACGCCGGTGAACATCGTGCACCACACCTACTGGAACCTCGGGGGGCACGATTCCGGGACGATCCTCGACGAGGTCCTCCGGATCCGGGCGGATCGCTACACCCCGGTGGACGGCACCTTCATTCCCACCGGCGACCTCGCGCCGGTCGCGGGCACCGCGGTGGACTTCCGCACGGCCAAGCGGATCGGGCGCGACATCGATGCGTATCCCGGAGATCAGGCCGAGGGTGGAGAGGATCCCGGCGGATACGACCACAACTTCTGCCTCGACGGCGAGGCAGGCACGATGCGGGAGGTGGTTCGGCTCTCCGACCCACGGACCGGCATCGTCATGACCATCACCACCGATCAGCCCGGCATCCAGTTCTACACCGGCAACTTCCTGAACGGCATGACCGGCAAGGGGGGGGCGGTCTACGAGAAGTTCGGTGGACTCTGCCTCGAGACCCAGGCGTATCCCGATTCGATCAACCACGCGGGCGAGCCGGGCTGGCCGGACGTCGTTCTTCGGCCGGGAGACACCTACCGGCATCGCATGGTGCATCGATTCGGCATCGACTGATCGGATCCCGCGGGCTGTCGGACCGCCCCGGCGGTGCATGTCGGTTCCGGTCCGGTCCCGGTCCCACGCCGTGCCCGGCCGCCAATCGCTCCGCGAGGGATCGAGGCGGTAGCCTGCCGAGGCGTCGGGTCGTGCCCGTCGTTCGACCCCGCCTCGTGTTCCGGAGACCGCCATGCGCCTGATCGTCGCCGCCGTGCTCGGGACCCTCGTCGTGTTCCTCTGGGGCTTCATCACCTGGGTGGTGATCGAACTGTGGTCGGACGACGTCAGGGAACTCTCTCCCGAGGCGGCCGCTGTCGTCATGAGTTCGATCGAGGGATCGATCGACGAGGCCGGCGCGTATGTCTTTCCACCGAAGCCCGCGTTGGACGATCCCGATGACCCGGACGCGATGGCCGCGGCCGAGGAGGCGTGGATGGAACAGGTCCGTCAGGGGCCGACGGGCGTGCTGCTCGTGCATCCCGGCGGGACCGAACCGATGCGGCCCTCGATGTTCGTCAACGGTCTGCTGCTCGAGTTCGCGGGAGCCTTCCTGCTGGCGATCCTGCTGGGCATGGCGACTCGGGCCGGTGCTGGGTACGGCGGTCGGGTCGCGGTCGGCGGCGCCGTCATCGGGTTCGCAGTGGTCGCGGGCGTCCTCGTGCCCGGCAACTTCCGCGACGATCCGGCGGGCTGGATCCGCTCCGGGGCCGGCGATCTCGCGATGGGCTGGGGACTCGCCCTCGTCGTGATGTCGGCGATCATCAGGACCCCCAAGAACGCCCGTCGTCACTGACCCGCTCACACCTTCGCCGCTCCCCGTTCTCCACCCTCCATTCCCCATCTTCCATTTCTACCCACCCCCCGTGACCACCCCTCGACGATTCCAGGCCCCCAAGGGCACCCGCGACTTCCTTCCCGAGGACATGGCCGTCCGTCGTCACATCGAGGCGGCATGGCGCGACGCCTCGATACGGCACGGCTTCGACGAGATCGAGGGTCCGACCTTCGAGCATCTCGGGCTCTACACCGTGAAGAGCGGGGACGGCATCGTGAGCGAACTGTTCTCGTTCCGCCGGGCGGGTGGCGACGACGACTACGCCCTTCGGCCGGAGTTCACGCCGACGCTCGCCCGCATGGTCGCGGCGAAGGGACCGAGCCTGCCGCGGCCGGTCAAGTGGTTCGCCATCCCGACGCACTTCCGCGCCGAACGCCCGCAACGGGGCCGCCTTCGCGAGTTCGTGCAGTGGAATGTGGACATGCTCGGGCTCGAGGATCCGATCGCCGACGCCGAGGTGGTCGCCACCGCGGTGTCCGCCCTCGACCGGCTCGGGCTCGGCCCGGACGCGGTGACCGTGCGACTGAGCCATCGCGATGCGGTGTCCCTCGGACTCGAGGCCCTCGGGGTTCGTCCGGAGTCGATGACGACCGCCTTCACGCTGCTCGATCGCCGCGACAAGATGCCGCCGGAGGTCTTCGCCGAGAAGGCCGGGGAACTCGGCCTCGACGCCGACGGGCTCGCGGCCTTCGACCGTCTGGCCCGAACCCGACGCTCGATCGGGGCGGATCTCCGCGACCTCGCCGCCGAGTCGGCGGTGCCGGTGGAGGCGTTCGCCTCGATGGAGGGACTGCGCGATGCGCTCGTGGACGCGGGGCTTGCCGACTGGTGCGAGTGGGATCTCGGCATCGTTCGGGGACTCGCGTACTACACCGGCAGCGTCTTCGAGATCCACGAGACCGGGGGCAAGGAGCGGGCGATCGCGGGTGGTGGTCGCTACGACGGTCTGGTCGAACTCATGGGCGGACCGCCGACCTCCGCGGTCGGCTTCGGCATGGGCGATGTCGTCCTCGGTCTGGTGCTCCGGGACCGGGGCCTGCTCGACGGCATCACGCCGCCGTCGCCGCAGGTCTTCGTGCTCTCCGCGACCGACGAGGCGGATCGTCCGGCCGTGCGTCTGCTCGCCGCCCTGCGGAC
>JAUIHC010000276.1 GCA_030432455.1 Phycisphaerae bacterium
CGGGTCGTCGAGGGGGCGGGCCGCGGGCCGATGCTGCGAGCCTCGATCCGGAGCGTAGTGGCGCCGAGGTCGCGCTCGGGTACGCCGACACGTTCTCCACCGCCCCTCAGGACCGCGCCGCTCGCCCATAGGAGAGCCATCGCCAGAGTCGTTCACACGGTCCCTGCCCGAACCGCCGGTGCCAGGCCAGGCAGAAGACCACGACCCCGGCGTAGACCGCCACGGCGAGGCCCGCCAGTCCGGCTCGCCCGACCGTCCCGAACCATCCGAGGCCCCACCACTGCATGAGCCCCGTGAAGAGCACCGATTCGAGCAGGTACGCGCTCAGCGACATCCGTCCGACGGCGGTGAAGAGGCCGGCGGCGGGCATCCGTCCCGCATCGACGGCCGCCGCCACGCCTGCCACGATGCCGAGCGACAGCACCGCCGCCTCGAGACCGTGCAGACCATCCAGAATCGGGCTCCACGGAAGCGATGTCCGACCGACGGCCGTCCACGCCACCCCGATACCGATCGCCGCCGTCAGCCCGAGCGGAAGGCACACCGCGGCCCAGCGGCGGCGTCGGGCCGCGGCGTCGGGGCCGAGGAAACCGGTGTCGAACATCCAACTGCCGAGCATCGCCATGCCGAGCACATGCCAGCCGAAGCTCAGCAACGCGGCGACGAGCATGAATCCCCACGCCATCGCCCGGAACGCGAGCGCGTCGAGGAACGGTCCGTCCCGGTACGCGGCGACCTCGCCCACGATCCATGCGGGGTGCGAGGGGTCGAAGCCGCCCGCCAGCATCGCGTCGAGGCCGCGGACCGAGGGGTCGAACTCGCCGACCGGGGCGGACGGCACCAGCAGCCCGACTGCGCCGAGGCCCGTCGCGAGCACCGCGGTGCCGCCGATCGCACCGACCCCGAGCCAGAACCGGATCGGCGTCGGCACGGCCAGCAGCAGCAGCAGCGCGGTGCCGACGAGGGCGTAGAGGAACAGCACGTCGCCGTACCAGAGTCCGAGGGCGTGCACGAGGCCGAACAGCGCGAGGCCCGCCATGCGTCGCAGTCCGAAGCCCGCGAACCGACCGGTGGCGGCGAGCTGCCGCGAACGCTGCATCGCCAGCCCGAAGCCGAAGAGCAGCGAGAAGATCGAGATGAACTTGCGATCGGCGAGGACCGTGGTCGCGATCACGGTGATCCGATCGGCGGTCGGCAGCGGGTCGGAGCCGTCGTCGAGGTACGAGTCGAGGGGAAGCCCGAAGAACTGGGCGTTCACCAGCACGATCCCGAGCAGCGCCACGCCGCGGAGGGCGTCGATCGACGCGATTCGTCCGGCGCCATCGATCGGACCGATCGGACCGGTCGCGACCGGAGGTGCCGGCGTCGCAGGTGGCGGCGGTGCGGCGGTCCCCGGAACACCGGGATTCATCCCCCGATCTCCAGCAGCGCGGCGACGGTCCGTTCGAATCGGTCGAGATCCGCGAGGTCGGGCAGGAGGGCGTCGGGGGCGTGGGCCGAGAGCGCTGGTTCGTCGAAGCGGCCGGTCGCCACCGCGATCACTCGGCATCCCGCGGCTCGGGCGCAGTCGATGTCGGCGGGCGTGTCGCCGATGACGACCGCTTCGTGCGGGGCGATCGGCCGTCCGAGATGGTCGGCTCCTCGCGCGAGGGCGATCGGAGGCAGGCCGCGTCGGGTCTCCGCCTCGAAGCCCCAGACCCCGAAGGCGAAGTCGTCGGGATCGATGCCGGCGCCCGCGACCTTGAGTCGCCCGGTCTCTGGATAGTTGCCGGTGAGCAGGGCGGGAACGAGCGACGGATGGTCGCGGGTCCACGCCACCGCCTCCGCGGCACCCGGCAGGCCGACGACCGGATCCTCGGCGGCGATCATCTCGGCCATGAGCCGGCCGTAGGTGGTGCGGAAGGCGTGATGACCGGCGTCGGTCGCGTCCAGACCCCGCTGCGCGAGAAGTTCGCGCCAGATCAACGGATCGAGCCGACCGGCGGTGTCGATCGCATCGAGATCGTGCTCGTCGCCGTCGAAGCGCGGTGGATGCAGCGACTCGAGCGCCGCCTTCATCGCCCGCAGTCCGACGCCGCGGCTTCGCAGCAGCGTGCCGTCGATGTCCCAGAGGATCAGCACGGGTCGCCGGTCAGCCCGCGACCGCGGCGCAGACGGTCTTCGCCGCGTCCGCGAGGTCGCCCGCGGTCCGCATGGTCGGGATCTCCGACTTGGCGTCCTCGAGGATCCGGCGGGCGGCGTCCACGTTGGTGCCTTCCAGACGCACCACCAGCGGCACCTCGAAACCGACTTCCTTCGCGGCCCCGACGATCGCGTCGGCGATCGTGTCGCACTTCATGATGCCGCCGAAGATGTTGACCAGCACGCCCTGCACGCGGTCGTCGCCGAGGATGATGCGGAACGCCTCGGTGACCGCATCCTTGGTCGCCGAGCCGCCGACGTCGAGGAAGTTCGCGGGCTCGCCGCCGTGCAGCTTCACGATGTCCATGGTGCTCATCGCGAGGCCGGCGCCGTTCACCAGGCAGCCGATGTTGCCGTCGAGCGCGACGTACGAGAGTCCGGCCGCCTCGGCCCGCGTCTCGGCGGGGTTGTCCTCGGCCGGATCGTGCATCGCCTGCAGATCCTTGTGGCGGTAGAGGGCGTTGTCGTCGAACCCGAACTTCGCGTCGATCGCCATGACCCGGCCTTCGGGGGCGTCGTCGCTCGGGGGGGTGAGGACGAGGGGATTGATCTCGACGAGGCTCGCATCCAGCGACGTGTAGAGCGTCGCGAGCTTCTGCATGATCGACGCGGCCTGCTGGATCTGTCGGCCGGTGAAGCCGAGTCGCTTCGCCATCGTGCGGGCCTCGAACGCCTCGAGACCGGAGAGCGGATGGATCGGCGCCTTGAGGATCGCCTCCGGGTTCTCGTGGGCGACGGTCTCGATCTCGACGCCGCCCTCGGCGCTGGCGATCAGGGTGTTGACGCCGCGGCTGCGGTCGAGCGTCACCGCGAGATAGAACTCCTTGTCGATGTCCACGCCCGCGGCGACGAGGAGTCGCTTGACCTCGATGCCCTCGGGACCGGTCTGCACCGAGACCATGCGGTTGCCGAGCATGAACGTCGCGGCCTCGCGGGCCTCCTCGACGGTCTTCACGAGCTTCACGAAGCCCGCCTTGCCGCGACCGCCCGCGTGAACCTGGGCCTTCACCACCACCAGCGACTCGCCCGACGCGAGGATCCGCTCGGTCTCCGCGACGGCGTCCTCGACGGTCTCGACCATCCGGCCCGGGGGCACCGGGATGCCGGCGTCGGAGAGGAGCTGTCGGGCCTGGTACTCGTGGATCTTCATCGGTGACGCCTGTGCTGCGGGGGGCGGGATGGGGGACAACGAAGGGCGGACAGTCTACCGGGACCGGTCGCGCCGGACCGTGATCTGATCGGTCGGATCTGGGGGGATCGCGGGATTTGACGATCCGTCCGCCGTCGAATCGTGGCGGCGATCAGAAGCCTCGGTGCCGGTCCACCAGCTGCTTGATCCCGTCGGGGTCCGGGACATTCGCGATCCGGATGTCCGCCTCGCCGTCCCCGGCGGCGGAGTCGATCTCGATGTCGCCGATGCCGACGATCCGCTGCCAGAAGGTCTGGGTGATCCTGATGTTCCGAACGTGCTTGTGGAGCACCTCGGAACTGTGCCGCATGACGATGCCGCGTTCGTCGATCACCCGGTGGTTCGTGATCCGGAGCCGGTCCCAGCGGTGGCCGAGGACGAAGAGCCAGAGGCTCCAGAGGAGTCCGGCGGCGAGGGCGGCCAGTCCGGGCCAGCCGAGCCACTCGGGGCCTCCGCCGGTCAGGCCGAGGATGCCGACGACCACGCCGCCGACCACCAGACCGATGGCGCCCACGCTCGCGCCGGGATGGCCGCGGACAAGGGCCGGTCGCACCACGCGGAGGACCGACTCGCCGTCGGGTTCCGCGGCCGCGCCCCGCTCGGCGGGCGAGGTCGCGGGGGCTGCGGATGTCGCCGACTCCGCACGACGGATGCGGTTGATGTCGCCGCAGTACGGGCAGGGCACGCGGTCGGCCGTGGGATCGACCGGGAAGGCGCGGTCGCAGGCGTCGCATCGCCATTCGATGCGGGACGGCGGCGCGTCGTCGGGGGTGGTCGTCATGGGGCGGCCTCGGGGCGTGCGTGGAGTCGTCGGTCGGTTGTCGGTCAATCGTGGGTCAGTCGTCGGTGGCGGCGGCATCGCCCGCGGCGCCTTCCATCCATCGATCGGCGCATCGTCCGCCCCACTGGGCGCTGAGCGATCCGCCCCGCACCTCGTAGGTTCCCTGCCAGCGGCCGTGTCGCACCGCCTCGACCGCGGCGAGGAAGGCGTCCACGTCCGACTCGTCGTTGTAGAGACCGATCGAGGCCCGCACGGCCCCGCCATCGTGATCGTCGCCCAGCAGGCGGCGGCTGTGGATGTGCGAACAGAAGCGGCCGTTCCGCACCGCGATGCCGAACTCCTCGCCGAGCACCGCCGCGGTCAGCATGTCGCTCACGCCCTCCAGGTCGAACGGCACGATGCCGACCCGTTCGTCGAGGGCCGACGGGCCGTGCAATCGCACGCCGCCGATGGCGTGCAGGCCGTCCACCATGCGGCGAAACAGGGCGAGCTCGTGCTCGCGGACCCGGTCCATGCCGATGCGATCGAGGATCGCGAGCATCTCGGCCATCCCGATCGCGCCGCCGACGTTCGGGGTGCCGAACTGGTGGCGGTCGGGGCT
>JAUIHC010000277.1 GCA_030432455.1 Phycisphaerae bacterium
CGGGCCGCGCGGTGCCTGCCAGCGTGGTCGCCCGCGTCGCCTCCGCGTCGCGACCGGTCGCCGCGAACGCCCGCCCGAGGAGGTACTGCGTCGCGCCGTCACGGGGATCGGCAGCGAACGGCGCCAGCGCGTCGATGGCGTCCTCGGGACGCCCGCTCGCCAGCGACACGGTGGCGAACATCCTCGCCGCGGTCGGATCGCCGGGCGCCAGCGACATCGCCTTGACCGCGAGCGTGCGGGCCGCGTCGAGTTCGCCAACGTCGAGGGCCCACCCCGCCACCCGCCAGTGCGCGGCCGCGGCGTCGGGGGCGGCGTCGAGGGCGGTGCGTCCGGCCGCAAGCGCGGCATCGAGATCGCCGGTGGCGGCGAGGGCGTCCCCAAGCAGGATCCAGCGGACGACACGGTCGGCTCCGCCCGCGGCCTCGGCGGCGACTCGGGCCGGCGCGACCGCGAGGTCGGACCGATCGTAGGCGAGCCAGGCGTCGGCGAGGTCCGCGTTGGCCGCGGGGTCCCGGGGGTCGGCCGCCACCGCCGCGAGCCGCGTGGAGAGCAGGTCCCGCACCTCGGGATCGAGGGCGGCGGCGTCGACCGAGTCGGGGAAGACCGCGGCCGGGGCGTCGGCCGTCTCCATTCCCCCGGAGTCTCCGCACCCGAGCAGAAGCATCGACACCGAGGCGAGCACCAGGCGGCGACCGACGGAACGGACCGAGGCAGGTTGTCGTCTGATCTGGAACATGGGCATGGCTGCATCCGTCGTCGGCTCGGCGACCGGATGAACGCCGATCTCGCCGGGAAACGACGCTCCGAGGATACGGTGATGATCGTCTTCGTCGCCCCCCGGATCCGGCCTTCGCAGCCGATCGACGCTCAGGAGCCCACGCATGACCATCCGTTCCCGGACCCGACTCGTCGCGGTCGTCCTGCTCGTGGTGGCCGCCGCGAGCGTGATCGCCGTCGTCCCGGCGGGCTGCTCGACGCCGATTCCCAACCGCAACCCCGTCGGCGAGACCTTCCCGCCGGTCTCCGGCCGATCGCTGGAGGACGCCGCGGTGGATCTCCCCGCCGCGGTCTCGGGCGAGCCCGCGGTGCTGCTGGTCGGCTATCTGCAGGACGCCCAGTTCGACATCGACCGCTGGGCCCTCGGGCTCGCCCAGTCGGGGACGGGGGTGCGGCGAATGGAGGTGCCCGCGGTCGGAGGCTGGTTCCCGGCGATGTTTCTCCAGCCCACGATCGACGACGGGATGCGGGCGGGCATTCCGACGCGGGACTGGCCCGTGGTCGTGACGCTCTACGGCGACGAGGCCGAACGGGTCCGGGAGTTCACCGGCACCCAACGCGGCCGCAACGCCCGCGTGCTGCTGCTCGACGACCGCGGGGTGGTCCGCTGGTTCCGCGACGACGGCTACAGCCCGGCGAACCTGCTGGAGATGATCGAACTCGCCGACCGAATCGGCGAGAAGTCGCCGAAGTCCGAGTCGTGACGGGAATGGGGACCGGGCCCCGATCTATACTGCCCGCCCCATGGCCAAGCACGAACCCTTCAGCGGCACCGAGACCTTCGACGCCCCCCCGGCCGTCGTCCACGCGTTCCTGACCGACCTCGATCGCCTGGTCGCGATCGTCCCCGGTCTGGTCAAGAAGGAGCTCGGTGACGACGGCGTGATGCGCACCACGATCCGCCCCGGCTTCAGTTTCATCAAGGCGAACCTCAAGCAGGACTTCACCCTCGTCGAGCAGACCGAGGACCGCGTCGTGATCGGCGTCGAGGCGAAGGGCATCGGCAACAAGTTCGGCGTGCAATCCACGCTGACACTCTCGCCCGACGGTGACGGCACCAAGCTCGACTGGGTCGCCGAGATCACGCACATGTCCGGCCTCGTCGCCGCGGTCGGCACGACCATCATCCGGGCGGCGGCGGATCAGGTGATCAAGCAGGGCTTCGGCGCGATGCGGGACGCGTTGGCGGAGAAGTAGAGAGTAGAGAGTAGAGATGTAGAGAGTAGAGAGTGGAGAGTGGAGAGTGGAGAGTGGAGAGTGGATGACGACGCGGGCCCCGATCGTGTGATCGGGGCCCGCGTCATCTTCAGCCGTCCATGATCTGAGCGAGGCAGGCCCCTTGCGGGCCTGCCGCAGCGCTCAAGAAGCCCCCTGCCGCAGCGCTCAAGAAGCCCCCTGCCGCAGCGCTCAAAAAGCCGCGTACTCCTTGCCGAGCAGCGCCGACGCCATCTTGAGCTGCATGATCTCGTCGGTGCCTTCGTAGATGCGGCAGACGCGGACGTCCTGCAGGTGGCGGAACGGGCGATAGAGCTCGCTCCACCCGCGGCCTCCGAAGACCTGCACGGCCCGGTCGGCGGCTTCCCAGGCGGCGTTGCTCGCCCAGTACTTCGCCTGCGCGACGACGTAGTCGGCGTGCGCGAGCTTCTCCTTGTCGCCGGGCGCATCGTCGGAGGCTTCCTTCGCGATCGCGGCCCGCTCGATCATCGCGTCGGCGGTGGCCCGCATGATCTCGATGCGGGCGATGTGCTGCTGCACGAGCTGATGCTTGCCGATCGGCTTGCCGTGCTGCTCACGCTCCTTCGCGTACCGGAGGCACTCGGTCAGGCAGTCCTCGATGGTGCCCAGGCAGCCGGAGGCCACTGAGAGACGACCCGAGACGAGGGTGTGCATCGCGATGCGGAAGCCGTTGCCCTCGTCACCGAGCATGTTGTCGCCGGAGATCGGGTGTTCGGTCATCTCGAACATCGCGGTGTCCGAGGTGTACATGCCGGGCTTGGCGTGCAGCGCCTCGGCCTCGAAGGTGTCACCCTCGGTGTCCACGATGAACGCGCTCATGCGTCGATCGGCGCCGGTCGAGCCCTCGGGGAACGCGAAGACGATGACGGCATCGGCGATGGAACCGTTCGAGATCAGGTACTTCACGCCGTTGAGGATGAACTTGTCTCCCTCGCGACGCCAGGTGCAGGTGCCTTCGAGCGGGTTCGAGCCCGCATCGGGCTCGGTGAGGCCGAAGGCGAGGGTGCAGTCGCCGCGGCACGACGCGGGCAGGTACCGGTCCTTCTGCTCGTCGGTGCCGTACTTCAGGATCGGATACTGGCCGATCGAGGTCTGACCGCTGAAGAACGTGCGGACGCCGGTGCCTTCGCGGTTGATGCGGGCGAGCATGCGGGCGTAGGTCCAACTGTCCACCCCGCGACCGCCGTATCGCTTCGGGATCGGCATGCCGAGGAGGTCGTGCTTCTTCGCGAGGTCGCGGATCGCCGGGTTCGGCTCGTGCTCGAGGTAGCAGATCTCCTCGAGCGGCCGGATCTCCTCGCAGTACGCCTCGACGTCCGCGATGAGCTTGGCGGTCTCCTCCGGGGTGGCGCGATCGGCGGCGGCGGAGGGAGCGGCGAGGGTGTCGACGTGGTTCACGGGATGGTCCTCTTGAACGGAGTCTGGAGGCCGGATGAGTGGCATCTCGGCCGAACGGTGCATGGTATCTGACCAGTTCGTCGAATCGGCGTTGCCGATGTCGGGAGCACGCAAAAAACACGGATCTCGTGCGAGGTATCGGCCATGAATCCGACCAATCCGGAGCCGCGATTCCACCATCGCGGGGTCGCCACCGCGTGAACGGGCCCAAGGCGGACTTTTTGGCTCGGACCGGGGCCACGGATTGCCGATATCCCGACGTCCGCGAATGCAGGTGTGCGCATCACCTGCCGTCCTCGTCTTCCCGCTCGCCTTGGAGAGAGCCGCTCATGACCACCGCCGCCCCGTCATCTCCCGTCGCCGCCGACCTCGCCGCCAGAATCGAGAACGGCACCGCCGTCGTCGGCGTGATCGGCCTCGGCTATGTCGGCCTCCCGCTCGCCCACGCCCTGCACCGCGGGGGCATGCCGGTGGTCGGCTTCGATGTGGACCAGCGGAAGATCGATGCGATCGCGGCCCGCGAGAACTATCTCAAGCACCTCGGCGACGAGATGGTAACCGACCTCGCCGACAGCGATCGTTTTTCGGCGACCACCGACTTCGCCCGCCTCGGCGAGTGCGACGTCATCCTCATCGCGGTCCCGACGCCCCTCGGACGACATCAGGAACCCGACCTCTCCTACATCACGACCACCGCCGAGCACATCGGCCGCAGCCTCCGCCCCGGCCAGCTCGTGGTTCTGGAGTCCACGACCTACCCGCGGACCACCCGGGACGAGATGCTCCCGGTGATGATGGCCCACGCGCCGGAGTCGGCGAAGGGCCTGACCGTCGGCGAGGATCTCTTCGTGGCCTTCAGTCCCGAGCGAGAGGATCCCGGCCGCAAGGATCACTCCACGAGCACGATCCCCAAGCTCGTCGGCGGGCTCGATCCCGAATCCACCCGCCTCGCCGCGGCCGTGTACCGCAAGGGCATCGCCGAGGTCGTCGAGGTCTCGAGCGCCGAGGTCGCGGAGAGCGCCAAGCTCCTCGAGAACATCTTCCGCGCCGTCAACATCGCGCTCGTCAACGAGATGAAGACCGTGCTTCAGCGGATGGACATCGACATCTGGGAGGTCGTCCGCGCCGCGAGCACCAAGCCCTTCGGCTTCATGCCGTTCTTCCCCGGCCCCGGTCTCGGCGGACACTGCATCCCGATCGACCCGTTCTATCTCACCTGGAAGGCCAAGGAAGTCGGCTGCTCGACCCGCTTCATCGAGCTGGCGGGCGAGGTGAACACCTCGATGCCCCACTACGTGGTCGATCGGGTCGCCTGGGCGCTCAACGAGCAGGGC
>JAUIHC010000278.1 GCA_030432455.1 Phycisphaerae bacterium
GCAACGCCACGGGGGCCGGGTCCGGCGGTTCGATGGTGATGCCGTCGAGCGCCTCGAAGCGGTAGGACCGAGGCTCCTCGGTGCGGTTGTCGATGCGGACGAAGACCGTGCTGCGGACGAGTCCGTCCTCGGTCATCGCGTAGGGGGCCGCCTGCATCCGCTTCTGGACGACCAGCGCGTCGCCCCGGCTTGCCAGCAGCACCCCGAAGACCGTGAGGAAGAGTGCGACGAGCAGCGGGTAGACGAGGACGCGAGGTCGTGCCTTGCGGCGGGCGGCGCCGTCGAAGCCGTTCTGGCTGCCGTAGCGGATCAGGCCCTCGGGTCGTCCGAGCTTCCGCATCACCGAGTTGCAGGCGTCCACGCACTGGGCGCAGTGGATGCACTCGAGCTGCAGTCCGTCGCGGATGTCGATGCCGGTCGGGCAGACCTGCACGCAGAGCGTGCAGTCCACGCAGTCGCCGATCCGTGCGGGCTCGATCGTGGCGGCGGACCGGCACTTCCCGCAGCAGGCATCACCCTTGCTGCAGCCGCCCGGCTTCGGCGCGGTGGTCGCCTTCGCGTTCTTCCTCCGGCCTCGCGGCTCGCCCCGGGCCTCGTCGTAGCCGACGATCAGCGAGTCGCGGTCCAGAAGCACCGACTGGAACCGGCCGTACGGGCAGATCAGGGTGCAGAGCTGCTCGCGGAAGAAGACGAAGTCGAACATCATCAGGCCGGTGGTCGCGGCGAAGATGATGAAGGCGGTCGGATGCTCGGCGGGCGAGCGGAGCGTCCATCCGACGAGTTGATCGGTGCCGACGAAGTATGCGAGGAACGTGTTGGCGAGGTGGGCGCTGATGAGGAGGTAGGTCGCGTACATGAGGATCCGCCGCCACCCCGCGACCCGGAGCTTCGAGTTGCCGTACGCACGGCCCTCGAAGAACCGCTGGAGCGGGCGGTAGACGAACTCCAGATACACCGTCTGCGGGCACGCCCAGCCGCACCAGACCCGACCGAAGAGCGCGGTCAGGGCGAAGATCGCGGCGAAGAGGGCGAGGGCGAGGAAGGTGAGCAGCAGGGTGTCGGTCGGCCGGAAGATCGTGCCGAGGATCGTGAACTGTCGGTGCATCACGTCGAGCAGCAGCAGTGGACGACCGTCGATCCGGATCCACGGCAGCAGCGTGAAGATCGCGATGAGTCCCCACGCCACCCAGCCGCGGGCGGTTCGGATCCGACCCGGGGCCGGTCGGGGGCGGAGCCACCGGCGGGTGCCGTCGGGGTTCAGCGTCGAGAGCACCCGCTCCGGGGGCGCCTCGAACTGCGGGAGTGGAACCGGGGTCTGCGACATGGATCAGGGTCCGGTGATCGTGGCGACGGGGGTGCCGTCGGTCGCGATCGGGTCGGTGGGCCAAGGTTCGATGGGAGTTCCCTGCGGTCCCTTGCCGCCGTCGCCGTGGGTGCCGCGGAGGCCCGCGACATAGGCGCTCACGATGACCACCTGGGTCCGGTTGAGCTTCTGGCCCCACGCGGGCATGCCCTTGGCGACGAGCCCGTCCTGCACGATCGCCGCGATGTCCTCGATCGACTTGATGTTGAGGTACACGTCGTCGGTCAGGTTGGGGCCGGTCTGGCCGACGCCGCCCTGCCCGTGGCAGACGGCGCAGTTGGTCTTGAAGATGTTCGCGCCGCCCTTGATCGCCCGCTCGTCGTCGAGCAGGGAGACCAGCGTCGCGGCGTCGGGCTGGAGATCGCCGAGCAGGGCGGACTGCTGCTCGAAGAACGCGCCCATCTCGCCCTCGTAGTCGGCGTGCATCGAGCTGCCGATGCCCATGTGGTAGTAGACGAAGTACGGCGCGGCGAAGAGCACGCACAGCCAGAACGCCCAGGTCCACCACGCGGGCATCGGGTTGTCGTATTCCTTGATTCCGTCATAGCCGTGATCGAGGATCGGCGGCTCGTCGGAGGCGGCGTCGGGAGTCGTGGAGTGGCCGGGGTGCTCAGCGGTCATGGGTGGACTCCGGGTGACGGGGTTCGACGGGGTCGTCCTGCAGCGGGATGTCGGCGTCGCGCTTCCAGCGGTCCGACCGGGACAGGCTCAGCCAGAGCACGAGTCCGATGAAGAGGGCGAGGAAGAACAGCAGGGCGAGCGTGCCCACCGTGCCGCTCGCGGCAAGAAGCGTGGTGATCTCAGGCATCGGTGCCCTCCTCGTCGGGGGCCGCGCCCGCCACGGTGATGTCCTCGACCTCGACGTCGATCGGACGGTTGAGATCGGTGCCGAGTCGAAGCAGGTACGCGATGAGGGCGACGACCTGACGATCCTCGGTGCCTCTGGGGCCGTCCTCGGCCACGATCTGGGCCGCGATCCGCTCCGCCTGCTCGCGGGCCGACTCGGACGAGCCGTCGATGTCGGCGTCGTCGTAGGGGACGCCGAGCTTCCGCATCGCGATCATGCTCCGCTCGATCGCGTCGAAGTCGATCGTCTCCTCGAGGAGATGCGGATACGGCGGCATGATCGAGTCCTTGCTGGTGTCGGTCGGCTTGTTCAGATGGCGGAGGTGCCAGAAGGCCGAGGGGATCCGCTCGCCGGTGCGGGCGAGGTCGGGACCGATGCGCCGCGAGCCCCAGAGAAACGGATGGTCGTAGACGAACTCGCCGGGCTTGCTGTACTCGCCGTACCGCTCGGTCTCGCTGCGGAACGGTCGGATCATCTGCGAATGGCAGTTGTTGCAGCCCTCGCTGATGTAGATGTCGCGGCCCGCGAGTTCGAGCGGCGTGTAGGGCTGCACGGTCTCGATGCGGGGGATGTCGCCCTTGAGGAGGATCATGGGCACGATCTCGCCGAGACTCGCGACCGTCACCGACACCGTGACGAAGATGGTGAAGAGCATCGGGAGCCCCTCCCATCTGCGGTGCCATCGCATCTGGGCGAAGACGTCGAGCTTCTTGGCGAATTCCACGACCGGGGCGTTGGCGAGGGCGGAACCCGGAATCGCGGGTTCGCGCCATCCGCCGGCGAGCGGGGCGGCGTGGATGATCGAGGGCGTGTAGGTCGCGGGGCGGGCCCGCCAGGTCATGAAGAGGTTCACGCCGCACATGACCGCGCCGACCAGGTACATCGTGCCGCCGACCACCCGCACCCAGTACATCGGGATGAGCACGGTGACGGTCTCGATGAAGTCGGGGTACTGGAGGTAGCCCTCGGCGTCGAACGCCCGCCACATGAGTCCCTGAGTGAGACCCGCCGAGTAGATCGCGATGATGTAGAGAAGGATGCCGATGGTGCCCAGCCAGAAGTGCAGGGTCGCCCAGTTCGGCTTCCAGAGCGGGGCCTGCAGCACCCGCGGGGCGAGCCAGTAGAGCATGCCGAAGGTCATGAACCCGACCCAGCCGAGGGCGCCCGCATGCACGTGGGCGATCGTCCAGTCGGTGTAGT
Organism: Phycisphaerae bacterium; assembly: GCA_030432455.1. Lineage (GTDB taxonomy): Bacteria > Planctomycetota > Phycisphaerae > Phycisphaerales > SM1A02. The sequence goes on from JAUIHC010000278.1 coordinate 3,411, forward strand.
GGCTCAGGGCGTTCACGCTCTTCACCGAGAGCAGCGGGCCCTCGAAGGTGCTCATGCCGTAGAAGGTCACGCCCACCACGAAGAACTTGAGCACCGGGTCGGTCGCGACCTTGTTCCACGCCCCGCGGAGGGTGAGCAGGCCGTTGAGCATGCCGCCCCACGACGGCATCCAGAGCATCACGCTGAAGAGCATGCCGAGGGTCGAGGCCCATTCCGGCAGGGCGGTGTAGTGCAGGTGGTGCGGGCCGGCCCAGATGTAGATGAACACCAGGCTCCAGAAGTGCACGATCGACAGCCGGTAGCTGAACACCGGTCGATCGGCGGCCTTCGGCAGGAAGTAGTACATGAGCCCGAGGAAGGGCGTGGTCAGGAAGAAGGCCACCGCGTTGTGGCCGTACCACCACTGCATGAAGGCGTCCTGCACGCCGGCGTAGACCGAGTAGCTGCGGTCCCAGCTCGCGGGCATGGCAAGGTTGTTGAAGATGTAGAGGATCGCGACCGCGATGATCGTCGCGATGTAGAACCAGATCGCGACGTAGATGTGACGCTCGCGGCGGCGGATCAGGGTGCCGAAGAAGTTGACCGCGAAGACGACCCAGATGAAGACGACCGCGAGGTCGATGGGCCATTCGAGTTCCGCGTACTCCTTCGACTGGGAGAGGCCGAGCGGAAGGGTGATCGCCGCGGCGGCGATGATCCCCTGCCAGCCCCAGAAGTGCACGCGGCTCAGCAGGTCGCTGAACATCCGCACCTTCAGCAGCCGCTGCGTCGAGTAGTAGACGGCGGTGAAGATCGCGTTGCCCGCGAAGGCGAAGATGACCGCGTTGGTGTGCAGCGGTCGCAGTCGTCCGAACGAGAGCCACGAGGTCTCGAAGTTGAACAGCGGGTTCGCCAGTTGCAGGGCGACGATCACGCCGACCAGCATGCCGATGATGCCCCAGAAGATCGTGGCCATCATGAACTGGCGGACGATCGCGTCGTCGAACTCGACGGAATCGGCCGAAACGGTCACCGCCCCGGGCGATGCGCCATCACTGGCGTGCTCGGGGCGGTGAATGGACGGATCGCCCGAATGGGGCATGGTCCCGGCGGGGACCGGTTGTGCGTCGCTCATCGGAGAGGGTTCCGGCGAGGAGATGGAATGTGGAAGTGCACGAAGCCGCGAAACTAGCCGCGACCGATGGGGACAGTGCCGGGATGCGACCCCATCGTTCCCACATTTCGTGAATTGATTCACGATCTCAGAATCGGTCGCAGGAACATGCGTTGGAAACAGATGTTGTGAACGATTCGGGGTAGGCGAACGCCGAAGGCG
>JAUIHC010000279.1 GCA_030432455.1 Phycisphaerae bacterium
ATGGGCGACGTCCCCCGCGAGGAGGTCCGGATCGAGTCGGTCAAGGAGCTCTCCCGAAGCGAGGCCGAGAACTTCGCCTCCCGAGCCCGGATCGAGATGGCCCGCAAGCGGGTCGCCGCCGCGGAGGCGGAACTCGCGGAGGCCCGCCGGGAGCTCGAGGCCGCCGAGTCGGAGGCGAAGAAGGGCGCGGGCGAGTGAGCGGCCCGTCTCCCTTCCGCGTCTACAAGGGCGACGGCGATCGACTCATCGAGGCGAGCCGGGAGTCGCCGCAGTGCGTCCTCATGCCCGCGGGCGACCCCCGCACCGTGCGAGGCATCCGACGCATCCGCATCCAGTGGGGCCAGCACCTGCTGGAGGACCTCGTGGACGGCCGCTACCGCACCGTGATCTGCGGCGTGAACGACCAGGACAACGAGCGCGGCATCCTCGGCGAGATTCTCCGGCTCATCCCCACCAGCCAGTGGACGCTCGCCAGCGCCACCAGCTACGCCCGGATGTTCCGCGAGTCGGTCTCGATCCACGCCCGGGAGGACCGCGAGCCGTACGTCCTGAAGTTCGACCTCGACCGGCTGCTCATCCTCGCCCTGCTGCGACCCGCCGGACGCGATCACTTCACGCTCGAGGACATCTATCGAGGCTTCCGCACGATCTCGAAGATGCTGGAAGGGCGTCGCGAGCGTCAGCCGGTCGCGACGATCTCGTTCCTCGGCGCCCGTTCGAACCGACTCGCCTCGGTGAAGACCCCCGACGGCGAGCCGAGCCTCGAGTCGGTCCTCGATGCGATGCATCAGGCCGGCTTCGAAGGCGATCTCTACCCCCCCGCCACGGCATGGGAGGTCGCTCCGACGAGCGTCTTCGCGAACTACCCGTTCCCGGAGAGCCTCGACCGCATGCGCGAGGGGAGTTCCTGAGTCGCGGCTCGGAGACGTTCATCACTGGAAGTTCGCCGGAGAGTTCACCACAGAGACACAGAGCACACAGAGGAAGGCGATCGAGTCGGCCGCCACCCCTCAAGCGGAACGCCTCCGGAATCTCGATATTCCGGAGGCGTTCCGTTTCACTTGATGACCAGAGGGGAGATCGCCCGGAACGCGGACTTCCGAAGCACCTGCAAGCGGCAACCCGCTGCAACCAGTCCAGACCTCTGTGTCCTCTGTGTCTCTGTGGTTGAACCACCCGGAGTCGCGATCGGACGCCAGAGGATCACCCGAAGCTGATCCCCTGCGCGAGCGGGAGGTCGGTGCCCCAGTTGATCGTGCAGGTCTGGCGTCGCATGTAGGCCTTCCACGCGTCCGAGCCGGACTCGCGGCCGCCGCCGGTGTCCTTCTCACCGCCGAAGGCGCCGCCGATCTCGGCGCCGCTGGTGCCGATGTTGACATTCGCGATGCCGCAGTCGCTGCCGGCGTGGGAGAGGAACCGTTCGGCGCTCCGCACCGAGTCGGTGAAGATCGCGGAGGAGAGTCCCTGGTCCACGTCGTTGTGGATCTCCATCGCCTCGTCGAGATCGGCGATCTCGAAGATGTACAGCACCGGGGCGAAGGTCTCCTCCCTGGTGATGCTCGGGACCACGCCTCGGGGCACGCGGATGATCGTGGGCTCGACGAAGTTGCCCGGCCGGGACGCCTGTCGCTCGATGCCGTCCACGCCGCCGCAGACGACCTCGCAGCCTTCCTCGACCGCCCGCTCGATCGCGGCCTTCATCGCGGCCACGGAATCGGGGGAGATGAGCGGTCCCATGAGGGTCCCCGCCTCGAGCGGATCGCCGATCGGCACGGTGGCGTAGGCGTTCCTCAGCTTCTCGACCACGCCGTCCACGACGTCGGTGTGGCAGAGCACGCGACGCGTGGAGGTGCACCGCTGGCCCGCGGTGCCGACGGCGCCGAACAGGATGCCACGGATCGCGAGCTCCATGTCGGCGTCGGGCATCAGGATGATCGCGTTGTTGCCGCCGAGTTCGAGGAGGCAGCGACCGAGCCGACCGCCGACGACCTCGCCGACGCGACGGCCCATGCGACACGATCCGGTCGCGGAGATGAGCGGAAGGTTGCGGTCCGCGATCATCGGCTCGCCGACCGCCTGGTCGCTGCCGATGATGAGACTGAAGACGTCGCAGGCGTCGCCTTCGGTGGGGACGAAGATGTCCTGTTCACGCATGACCCGGTGCGCGACCTCGGTCATCGCGATCGCGGTGATCGGCGTGACGAGACTGGGCTTCCAGATCATCGCGTCGCCGCACACCGCGGCGAGCATCGCGTTCCACGCCCACACCGCGGCGGGGAAGTTGAACGCGGTGATGATGCCGATGGTGCCCATCGGATGCCACTGCTCGTACATGCGATGCTCGGCCCGCTCGCTGTGCATCGTGAGACCGTGGAGCTGACGCGAGAGTCCGACCGCGAAGTCGGCGATGTCCACGCACTCCTGGATCTCGCCCATGCCCTCGGGCTTGATCTTGCCCATCTCGAGCGTGACGAGCTCACCGAGCGGCTCGAGGTGCTCGCGGAAGGCGTTGCCCATGCGTCGCACGAGCTCGCCCCGCTTGGGCGCGGGCAGCATCCGCCACGACTTCTGGACGGCCATGGCCCGCCGCACCGTGGCGTGATAGTCGTCGGTGGACTGCAGCGCGACCGCCGCGAGCGGCTGCCCGTCGGAGGGATTCAGGCTCACCGCCGTCTCGCCCGCCGCGTCGGGGGCGAGGATCGACGGATGGTTCGAGAGACCGAGGCGGTCGAGAATCCCGGCGAGGGACGGATGGAGGGTGGCGGTGCTCATGGCGGGCAGGGTACCCCGGAGAAACGGGAGGATGAAGCGACACGGGACCGCGTCGGTGCCGACGCGGTCCCGCGGGGTTCCGGACGCCGGCATCCCGGGCCGGCGAACGATCAGTGACGGCGACGACGGGCGGCGAGCCCCGCGAGACCAAGCATCGCGAGGGCTCCGGGGGCGGGCACCACATTCCGAAGGTCGATCGACACGCCCTCCAGCGTGGTCGGCCCGTCGATCTTGAAGAACGATGCCCAGAACTCGTCGGTGCCGGTGTAGGCGGAGACGTCGAAGGCGAAGGCGTCGTTCACCCGGAACCGGCCGTCGCCGAGAAACTCGCTGAAGGTCCGCTCGCTGGAGACGACGTCGAAGTACTCGCCCGGGGCGCCGGGGCCGAATCCGCCGACGAACGCCTCGACCGAGGTCGGGGTCGGATCGAACGAGATGTAGGTCACGTTGAGGACGATCTCCCCGGTCGGACGCCCCTCGCCGTAGACATGCATGTTGAGCCCGCCGGGACTGAAGATCGCCCCGTCGTCGATCGAGGCGCCGCCGACGAAGTTGAACACCTGCGCCGAGAAGTCGAACGGCGGGAAGGTGGGAAAGTTGGGCTGAGCGAAGGCCGCGGTGAACGAGTCCCACTGGTAGTACAGGCTCCCGGGCTCGCCCCGCCACTCGGGAACGGAGGGGGACACGAGATCCGCGGCGGCGACCGCGGTCACCGCACCAAGGGCGACGCAGGAAGGGAGGCAACGCATGGGGAGAACTCCGGCTGAAGCAGACTGTGACTGGCCCCTGACGGGCCGGAAGCGGGGACAAGGCGCAAGAATCACTTGCGATTCTGAGACCGAGTCGCAAGATCGGCCACGGTAGGCCTCCTGCTCGCCCGGGTCAATCGGACCGGGCCCGACCCCCGAGGACGCGGCGATCCGGGGCCGGTAGAGTCGGCACCTCACCTTCGATTCCGGAGCCACCATGCCCCTCGACCGCGATGGCATCACCCGCCGGGCCGCCCTCGAACTTCAGGACGGCTTCTACGTCAACCTCGGCATCGGCATGCCGACCCTGGTCGCCAACCACGTCCCGGACGGCATGACCGTCTGGCTGCAATCCGAGAACGGCCTGCTCGGCATGGGGCCGTTCCCGACCGATGCGGAGGTCGATGCCGATCTCATCAACGCGGGCAAGCAGACGGTGACCGGTGTTCCCGGCCATGCGTTCTTCTCCAGCGCCGAGAGCTTCGGGATGATCCGCGGCGGCCACATCGACCTCGCGATCCTCGGGGCGATGGAGATCGGTCAGGAGGGCGACATCGCCAACTGGATGATCCCCGGAAAGATGGTCAAGGGCATGGGCGGCGCGATGGATCTGGTCGCGGGCGTGCGACGGGTCATCGTGACGATGGAGCATTGCAACAAGAAGGGCGATCCGAAGATCCTTCCCGCATGCACGCTCCCGCTGACCGGCCGCCGCTGCATCGACATGGTGATCACCGATCTCTGCGTGATGGAGATGGACCACGATCGATGCCGGTTCCGAGTCACCGAGCTCGCCCCCGAGGTCACCCGGGACGAGGTCGCGGCGAAGACGACCGCGGAGATCCTCTTCGCGGACGAGCTCGCGACGATCGGGGCGTAGGGTCGGTCGAATCCTGACCACAGAGGCACAGAGGACATCAAGAAGTACGAAGGGATGAGGCCACGCGCACCCCGCGATGCCGCGATCCCCCACTCTCTCCTTTCCACTCTCTCCTTTCTACTCTCTTCACCCATGCCGCACCTTCTCCGAACCCTCGCCCTCCTCCTTCCGCTTCTCCTCGCCGCGCCCGTCGTCGGCCAGGACGACGGGTTCGAGCCCATGTTCAACGGCCGTGATCTCAGCGGCTGGGTGAATGTGAACACCGCCCCGAGCACCTGGCGGTTCGACGGGCCCGAGTTCAACCGCATCC
>JAUIHC010000280.1 GCA_030432455.1 Phycisphaerae bacterium
AGTCGTCGCGTTCCGCAAACGGCATGAACCGACCGGGGGCGTCCTGAAGGACTCCCGGCTCCCAGATCGAGCCGAAGGCGAGGATCACGGGGTCCCGTGCCACGACGGCGTGCGCAAACCCGAAGAGTTCCTCCGGATTCCAGTCGCGGTAGTCCTGCACCGCGATGGCCGCGGTGTCGGCCACCTGCGCCATGCGGCGGAACTGCCCGTCGAAGAGCGTCGCGGCGTTCACCACGGCGTCCTGCAGACTCGCGGAGCCGTCCTCGATCGCGCGTTCCCGCGTGTTGGCAAGGTCCTGACGCACCACCACCGCCAGCAGGCCGGCCAGCGGAAGGAGCATGGTGATGACGACCTTTCCCTGCAGTCGCATGACGACTCCGAGTGGTGAATCCAGACCACACCATCGACCGAAGCCGCCGCGTCAGACCATGTGTCCGGTTGCGGAAACTACCGCGAAACACGGACGTTTCGGTCGAAGTCACACGGCCCAGAGAACGATTTGAACGGTTCAGTTCCCAACCTCGACGCGACGCGACGAACTCCCTCGGAGACGCTGTCGCGAGCCGCTACACTCCGTCGCCCGTCACCGGCGCGTCGCGTGTCGCCGGAGCGTTCGCCGCGAATCGAGACCGAGAGACACGTGTCCGACACTTCCGAGTCCATCCTCGAGCGAGTGGCCCGTCAGGAGCCCGGCGCGGTCGATGAGATGATGTCCCGCTTCGGCGGCCTCGTCTGGTCGCTCGCCCGCCGGACATGCTCCGATCCGACCGAAGCCGAAGACGCCGTCCAGGAGATCTTCGTCGAGATCTGGCGGACCGCGCACCGATTCGATTCGTCGATCGCAGGCGAGGCCACCTTCGTGGCGATGATCGCGCGGCGCCGACTCATCGATCGCACGCGTCGGAAGACGCGACGCCCCCAGCCGGTCGCCCTGCAGGAATCCGCCCCCGACCCCACGCCGCCCGACGACACCAGCGAAGTTCGCGAACAGGCCGGGGTGGCGTCGCTGGCGTTCGAGAAGCTTCGTCCCGAGCAGCAGCAGGTGCTGCGGCTCGCCATCCACCACGGTCGTTCGCACGAGCAGATCGCGACCACGACCGGCATGCCCCTCGGCACCGTGAAGACCCACGCCCGCCGCGGACTCATCAGACTCCGACAGCTGCTCGAGGCCGACGGCTTCGAGATGCCCCAGACGGTCAGTTCGACTGGAGGCACGAACTCATGACAGACGCCGCACGCCAGCCAGAGGGCGATCGCTTCGCGATGCCGCCCGACGAGATGTTCGACCTGCTCGCCGACCGCGCCGCCTTCGGTCTCGACGACGACGAGTCCGCTCGACTCGACGCGCTGATCGGGCAGCACGGCTGGGTCCGCGAGGACTGCCTCGACGAGGTCGCCGCCATGCTGGCGGTGTCGCTCGACGACGCCGACTCGGTCGAGATCCCCGACGATGTCGCGGCGCGGATTCGTTCCGGCGTCCACGCACGGATCGCGGACGAGGCTCCGGTGATCGCCGGCCGGATCGGTCGGACCGAACCGGTCACCGATGTCGCGTCGTCCGCGTCGCCGTCCGTCCCGTCCTCCACCACCGGTGGTGGCGTCGCCGGATGGCTCGGCTGGGTCGCCGCCGCGGCGGCGATCGCGGTGGCGGTCATGGTCGCCAACCCGACCGAGCCGATGCGTCCGCAGAACCGCGCCCAGCTCGTCGCGTGGATCGACCAGCACCCGTCCGCGGTGCAGTGGGACTGGGCTCCGGGTCTCGTCGATCCCGACGAGGACGCGACCGGCCTGGTCACCTTCGATCCCGAGACCCAGGAGGGCTACATGCTCATCAAGGGTCTCGAACCGAACGACCCGCGGTTTCAGCAGTACCAGTTGTGGATCTGGGACCAGGAACGCGAGCCCGATCCGGCGAACCCCGCCCCGCTCGCCGACAATGTCCACCCCGTCGATGGCGGCGTCTTCGACGTCAACGGCGAAGGCGAGGCGGTGATCCCGATCGAGGCGAAGTTGATCGTCGGCAAGCCGTATCTCTTCGCGATCACGGTGGAACGCCCCGGCGGCGTCGCCAAGAGCGGCAAGGAGCACGTCCCGCTGATCGCGGCCCCGCCGTCCGACGCCTGATCGGGCCCGGGACATCCGAACACTCGACCGACTCCCTCGCATGGCGGGGGAGTTGTCGTGCCCCCATGCGGAACCACTGGCACCGCCTCCCAACGGCCCGAAAATGGGACAGGCGACATGCTCCCTATTCTGCCGACCCCGCGTGCGGGGGAGCTGTCGCCGAAGGCGACTGAGGGGGCTTCTTCGAAGACTCGATCGATCACGGAGTCGGCCGAGTACCCCCTCCGCCCGCTGCGCGGGCACCTCCCCCGCAAGCGGTGGAGGAGAATCAAGACACCACCCGTCCCACGCTCCGGCCCTGAATCCCTCGCCGAGGGCCCCGGTAGCATCCAACCTCGCTCGCGTGCGTGCGTCACGCGACGTCTCTTCGCAGCCCCGGAGATCCGCATGCTTCGTCGTTCACAGGTTGTCGTCCCGCTCCTCCTCGCCACGATGGCGACCGCCGCCACCGCCGCCGAGGAGTCCTCGGAGCGCCGCGGGGCCTCGATGTACCGCATGCCGGACATCTCCAACGATGAGATCGTCTTCGTCTACGCCAACGACCTCTGGCGGGTGCCGGTCGAGGGCGGCACCGCCCTCCCGCTCGCCTCGCCGCCGGGAGTCGAGTCGATGCCGCGGTTCTCGCCCGACGGCGAGCACGTCGCATTCGTCGGCAACTACGACGGCAATCGAGACATCTACCGCGTGCCCGTCGCGGGCGGCCTTCCGGTTCGACTCACGCACCACCCGGCTGGAGAGCGGCTCAGCGACTGGACCACCGATGGCGACCTCCTCTTCAGCGCCCGCGGCATCGGCGGCCATCCGCGCGAAGAGGGCCTCTGGCGGATCGGTCGCGACGGCGGCCTGCCCGAGGCGCTCCCGATGCCCTACGGCGCGAACGCCGCGATCCACAAGGACGGCGCCTGGGTCGCCTACACGCCGATGCAGCGGGACGGCCGCACCTGGAAGCGATATCGCGGCGGCATGGCGAGCGACATCTGGCTGCTGAACCTCGAGACCGGCGAATCGCGCCGGGTCACCGACTTCGACGGCACCGACTCGTTCCCGATGTGGCACGGCGACGATCTCTACTACCTCTCGGATGCCGGCGACGAGCATCGCCTGAACCTCTGGCGATACGACCTCGACGGCGGCACCCGCGAGCAGCTCACCCGCTTCGCCGACTACGACATCAAGTGGCCGGCGATCGGCCCCGACGACGACGGCCCGGCCCGGATCGTCTTCCAGAACGGCCCGACGCTCTACATCCACGACGCCCGCGCCCGGACCACGGTGCCGGTCGAGATCGAGATCCCCGGCGCCGCGGCGAGCATCCGGCCGTCGATGATCGACGCGTCGAACTTCCTGCAAAGCTGGTCGATCTCGCCCAACGCCAAGCGGGTCGCGGTGCAGGCCCGCGGCGATCTCTGGACCCTCCCTGCGAAGAACGGCACCCCGCGGAACCTGTCCCGCACCTCGGGCATCGCCGAGCGGTCGCCGTCGTGGAGCCCGGACGGACGGTGGATCGCGTACTTCAGCGACGAACCCGGCGAGTACGAGCTCTTCGTGCGATCGAGCGATGGTCGCGGCGAACCCCGACGCCTCACCGACGACCTCGGCGTGTTCAAGAACGAGATCTGGTGGAGCCCCGATTCCGAGTATCTCGTCTACGCCGACAAGACCGGCGACGCGCATCGCATCGACATCGAGTCGGGCGAGCGCACGCTCGTCGCCCGCAACCCCTGGGGCGTCTTTCCGAACCCGAGCTTCAGCCACGACGGTCGCTGGATCGCGTGGAGCGCGGGCACCGAGGACTCTCCGGTCGGTCGCATCCACATCCACGACACCCGCAGCGGCGAGACCACCATCGCCACCAGCGGCATGTTCAACGACGACAGCCCCGCGTTCGACCGCGCGGGCGACTGGCTCTACTTCACGAGCGACCGGAACTTCCAGCCGAGCTACTCCAGCTTCGACAACACCTGGATCTACGACGCCTCGGGGGTGCTGGTCGCGGTGCCGCTGCGGGACGACGTCGAGAGCCCGTGGCTGAAGTCGAGCGACGAGGAGACCTGGGACGACGACGACTCCGACGAGGCCGATGACGCCGAGGATGCCGACGACGCCGAGGACGAGGACGAGGAGTCGGATGACGACGACGGCCCGACCGACCCGGTCAGCGGCACCTGGGACTGCCTGGCCTCGATCCCGAGCATGGGCGAGGTTCCGATGACCGTGAGCCTCGTGCTGAACGCCGACGACCTCGTGACCGGCACCGTGAGCAGCCCCGCCTTCTCCGCCTCGATCGCCGGAGGCTTCGATCCGGCCACCATGACCCTCGAACTCGTGATGACGATCGACGGCGGCCCGAGCGCCAACCTCACCCTCAGGATCGAGGGCGATCGGATGACCGGCACCGGCACCTCCGACGAGGGTGGCGATCCGGCGCAGATCACCGGGCGACGGCTCTCGACCGACGACGACTCGGATGACGACGATGCGGACGACACCGACGGCGACGAGGAGGCTCCGAGCTTCGAGATCGACTTCGACGGCTTCGAGTCCCGCGCGATGCGGATCCCCGTCTCACCCGGC
>JAUIHC010000281.1 GCA_030432455.1 Phycisphaerae bacterium
CCAGGGTCCGACCTGCCAGCGGCCCGTCGGCGACCCGGGAGCGGCCGTCCTCGATCGACTCGGGAAGGTCGGCGAGATCCCACGACTCGCCGATGCGGGCGTGGTCCGGGACCGCGCGTCCGAAGCGTCTCAGGCGATCCCCGCCCCAGGCCCGGTGCTTGAGGATGGGTTCGAAACGCAGCGGCGGAAGCGTCGTCATCGTCATCCCGTGCGGGTGGCTCTCAGAAGATCATGCCGGTGACCGTCACCTCGTAGGCGAGCTGATCGCCGACGAAGCCCTGGCACCGGGAGATGAAGCGGCGATTGTTGCGCTTCACCAGGTCCGAAAGCAGGACGAGCCGGTCTCCGGGCACGACCTGACCGCGGAAGACCGCGTCGTCGCAGCGGGTGAAGCCGAGGAACTTCGGGTTCGGGTCCTCGATGTTCGGAATCAGCTGCACGAAACTCGACAACTGGGCGGCGGCCTCGATCATGAGCACCCCGGGAAAGAGGGGGCGACCGGGAATGTGGCCGGCGACCCAGAACTCGTCGTCGCGGATGTCGCGCCAGCCGACGGCTCGCTGATCGTTCCACCACGCCACGCCGGAGAGCTGGACCATGTGGCCACGGTGTGGGTTGACCCGATGCACAAGGTCCATCGTGCCCTGGGGCCGATCGAAATCGACGTGGCTGATGTCGAAGAGGTATCGGGAGGTCGTCGTCTGGGTCAAGAATGGCTCCGGGCCGCGATCGCCGACTCGGAGTCGCGGCGGCGCCGCCGGCGCCGTGGCGTCACTGTAGCGGCAGATGTCGTCCTTGGAGATCGAGGATCCGCTCGGTGTCGAGCGGGGGAGCCGTCAACGACACGACGCCGTCACGATCGGATGATCGCAACGGCGTCGGAGGTCGTCGACGGCACGCGTCGGAAGGACGCGGTGTCTCAGTCGGTCTTCTGTGTCGCGAGGATGTCGGTGCGAAGCTGCTTGGCGGCTTCCCGCACGTCCTGCATCACCTTGCGGACGCGGGTACCGGCGGCCTTGTTCCCGCCGGCGGCCTTCTGGACGTCTTCGGCGCACGAATCGATGAGTCGACGAAGCTGCTCGTAGGCTTCCATTCTGTATCGGCTCCTGTTGGTCGCATCCCGGGGTCCCGACGCGGGGTGTGATGCCGGGGAGCGAGGTGTCGGTTGGCAACGACGATATGCGGGTATCGACGTTCAGGTGCCGTGAAGGCCACATTCCGCCCTCGTTTGCCGCGTTCCCGGGGCCTCGGGCCGTGGGAGGGCGTTCAGTGGGGCCGGGACTCCTGGCGGCGAGATCTCCGGCGGCTTGGCGACAAGATCGGCGATGATCGCCGCATTTCGGTCGGTTTTTGCCCAGAATCGCCGCAGATGAGCGGAGGGTCAGACCCGCAGGTCCGCTTCTCCACGAAGGCGGTCGGCGTACCGGGCCCGAATCGGCCCCACGACGGCCTCGACGAACCGATCGGTCTGCTCCGGAGCCCGCCCGACGAAGCGGGCGGGGTCGAGGAGTTCATCGAACGCGAGCGAGGCGAACTCCGGCGTCCGACGGAGGCGATCCAGCAGGTCGTTCTCGAGCCCCTCCTCCTTCATCCGGCGAGCGGCCTCGACGCTGGCCTGCCGGATCACCTCGTGCAGATGCTGTCGATCGCCGCCCCGGCGGGCGGCCTCCAGCATGAGGTCCTCGGTCGCCATGAAGGGGAGTTCGGCGGCCAGTCGAGCCGCGACCACCTTCTCGTGGACGATCAGCCCGGAGGTGACGTTCTCCATGATGTCCAGGCAGCCGTCGAGGGCGAGGAACGCCTCCGCGATCGAGAGGCGGCGGTTCGACGAGTCGTCGAGGGTCCGCTCGAACCACTGGACCGCGGCGGTGTCGTAGCCGTTGCCGACGAGATTCATGACGAACCGGGCGAGGCCGGTCGCCCGCTCGCAGCGCATCGGGTTCCGCTTGTACGCCATCGCGCTCGAGCCGATCTGATGCTTCTCGAACGGCTCCTCCACCTCGCGGAGGTTCGCGAGCAGACGAAGGTCGTTGCAGCACTTGTGCACCGCGGCCGCGACCACCGCCAGCCCCGCCAGGAGCCTGGCGTCGGCGAGTCGGGGGTATGTCTGGCCGCAGACATCCCAGGTGCGATCCGGATTCCAGTCCAGACGCTCGGCCACGAGACGCTCCAGACGATCGACCTTCTCCGCGTCGCCATCGAGCAGGCCGAGGAACGAGGCCTGCGTGCCGGTCGCGCCTCGCATGCCTCGGAGCCGAAGGTCGTCTCGCAGCCGCTCGATGTCCGCGAGCCCGATCGCGAAGTCCTGGGCCCAGAGCGTGGCCCGCTTGCCCACCGTGGTCGGCTGGGCGGGCTGGTAGTGGGTGAAGCCGAGGGTCGGGAGGCTGCGGTGTCGGGTGGCGAAGGTGCCGAGCCGGTCCACCACTCGGGCGATCTTGGCCGCGACGAGGTCGAGGGCCTCGTGTTGGATCAGGATGTCGGCATTGCAGACGACGTCCTGGCTCGTGGCTCCGAGGTGGATGATCCCCGCCGCCTCGGGGACCCGGTCCCCGAAGGTGTGCACATGGGCCATGACGTCGTGCCGGAGCCGGGCCTCGTGAACGGCGGCGGCCTCGAAGTCGATGTCGTCCAGGGCGGCCCGCAGACCGTCCACCTGCCCCTGCGTGACGGGGAGACCGAGCTCCATCTGGCTCTCGGCGAGGGCCAGCCAGATTCGTCGCCACCAGCCGAACTTCCGGCGTTCCGAGAAGATCCGCCGCATCTCCACCGACGCGTTCCGGGACTCCAGAGGCGACCGATAGCCCCCGTGGCGATCCGTCGGGGAGGCGTGAGTCGGGGAATCGGCGGTATTCATGATGTCCTCGTGAGAAATGGAACCAGAATCGGAAACCTGCGTAGGGCCGAATGCTATCGAGCCTGCGCGAGTCGCCCCGGCCTTCGATCGCCCCCGCCTCCCCGACCATCTCGCGTGTCGATCCGCACGCTCCAGACTGGACCCCTTCATGCCCGATTCCTCCGCGGCCAGATCATCCAGTCACCCCGCCATCCCGGAGCGGGGCGGGGCGTCGTCCGCCCGGCGGGGCTACATCGCCAACGCGATGAGCGGGACCCATGCGGCGCTCGACCCCGATCCGGGGATGTCGGGTGTGCTCGGTGCCGTGCGTGGCACGACCGCTCCGATCGAGGATCCGGACTTCGAGTTCATCGAAGCCTGGCGACGAGGGTCCAATGCGGCCCTCGATGCGCTGTTTCAGAGGATTCAGCCTCGGATTCATGGCCTCTGTCTCCGCATGCTCGGCCGTCCCGAAGTGGCGGCCGATGTGGCCCAGGACGCATTCCTGAGGATCTATGAAGGACTTCCGGGGTTCGACGGCCGGGCTCGGTTCAGCACCTGGAGCATCCGCGTCACGCTGAACTGCATCTACACCCACCTCCGCCGCGAGAAGCTTCGTCGGCATGCCCGCCTTCCCGAGCCCGAGAGCGGGTTCGAGCTCGGCTCCCGGGAGCCCGGTCCGGAGGTCAGGATCGAGCGGAACGACCTCCGGCGCCACGTGGTGATCGCCCTCGGCACCCTTGATCTGCAGGCCCGGGCGATCCTGGTCCTGCGGGATCTCCAGGGGCTCGACTACGCGGACATCGCCGAGGTGCTCGGCGCCCCGATCGGGACGGTCAAGAGTCGCCTCTTCCGGGCTCGCGCGGCGCTTCGCGAGGCCCTCGAGGCGCTCGGCCACGGGCGGGGCTGACGCCGCCGCGGTCGGGGGCGGGATCGCGATCCCCGACGCCGCCGTCGTATGCTCGTCGGTTGCGGTGTCCGTTCCGATGATCCGTTCCGATGATCCGGCCGGACCCGTGGTGCCGACATCGAGGTGTCCGGCACGACCCGGTGCATCCGAGGCGGAGTCGCAGACTGCGGTGAACGACGAACTCGATCATGTCTTTGGCGACGACCCCGATCACGTCGACGAGGATGTCTCGGCCATCGAACCGGAGTTCGACCCGGCGGGGTCGATCCCGGGTGGCTCGTCCGAGTTCGTCGCGTTGGCGTCGCACGACGCCAATGAACTGCTTCGCTTCGTCGAGTCGGCGATGACCGAGGCGGAGTCCGAGGCCTTCATCACCGAAGTCCGGGCCGACGATCCTGTCGCCGCCGACCGACTCCTGCACATGCGGGAGGATCATCGCCTGCTGCGAACCAGTCTCGATCTGGAGCCTCCGCCCGCGGATCTGCTCGGGCCGGTGCGGGCTCGGCTCGCCCGGGGCGACCTCGTGCAGGTGCAGTCGGAGATCAACGCCGAAGCGACGGATCCGACGGAGTTCATGTCCCGGTCGGTCGCATCCCTGGCGCGACGCCGGCGGCGGGCCCGGCGTCGTCCGCTGGCGATCGCGGCCGTCTTCGGGATGGTCGGAGTCGCGGTGGGGATCATCGTCGCGCCGCGGATCGGGAACGACCTCGATGTCGGGGCGAGCGAACCGCCGGCGGCCGTCCCGACTGCGGATGCGTCCGCGCTGGCCAGCTACGGACTCGTCATTCCGTACCGGGATCGTGATCGAATCGAGCTGGCGATGGCGCTGGTCGCCGCGGAGCACGGCGCGGTGCTGGTCCGGAACTCGGGGGCCGACGGGCAGGGCGTCCTGACGGAGTTTCCTCCCCCGATCGTGGGGCGGGTGTCGTCCGCACCCTCGGCGGAGATCCGGGC
>JAUIHC010000282.1 GCA_030432455.1 Phycisphaerae bacterium
GAGTCGCGGCGGTTCGCCGGGATCGACGTACACCATGTACGGGAATCCGTCCCGGGTGTAGTCGGTCCGCTGATCGAGTCGCAGGGAGAATGGCGTGACCTTCCCCCACTCGGGGCCGAGGAACGGTGGATAGCCGTTGACCTCGGGGTTGCCCGACTGATCGACGAAGTAGTCGAGGGCGAGCGGCTGCCACCGCTCCGGGAACTCGATGCCGTTGGTGCCGGGTTCGGGCGGCAGCAACGGTTCGTTGATCGGCTCGTACCACTGGTTGGCGAAGTCGGCGAGTTCGTTCGAGCCGTCGAAGTACCCGAAGGTCTCGTACTCGCCGGCGATGTGATTGCCGACGGCGCGGGGATCGCCGCCTTCGGTGTCGTCGAACGCGGGATCGAGGCCGAGGTCGATCATGAGCGCGTCGTACTGCGGCGACATCTCGTCGAAGCCCGGCGAGTCGGCGAATCGCTGCCGGAGCATGGTGTACGCCGCGTGGGAGATCGCCTGCTCGCGGGCGACGGTCACATCCTTCGCCGGGACGACCTTGTCCTCGACGAGCCACGGCGTCGGCCCGGGCTCGAAGACCGCCCAGGCATCCCACATCGCCGCCGAGATGTGAAAGAGGTTGCGAGCATGCACCACCGGGCGGGCCCGGTCCTGACGGATCGACTCCAGCAGCAGGTCGTTCCAGCGGCGGGCGACCGACGGCGGTTCGGCGATGGCCGCGGCCGCCGGACCGAGGGAAAGCATGGCCACCAGTACCCGCCCCGCGAGGGGGCGACTGTCGCTGCGCGTGAACATGTCCGCGGGACTCCTTCGACCGTACCGCCGCCCGCGGCGTCCGACGCGGGCGGTCGGGCTCCCCCCGCGGGCGACGAGTCGATGGTATCGCTGGTACCGCCGATTCCGGTGATAATTCGAGTCTCCCCCCACGAACCGGAGTGTCGTCACCGTGGCAAGCCTTCGGCAGCCGACCGCCAACGCCCGCCTCGGCGTCCTTGGACGCCTGATCCTGCGACACCCCCGCCTGCTGGTGGCCGTCGCGGTGACTCTGGCGATTCTCGGCGGCTGGCTGGCAGCCACGCGCCTGGTGCTCGATGCGGACACCAACCACCTGATCGCGGCGGACCGGCCGTTCAAGATCGACTTCGACGCCTGGCTGGCGGAATTCGGCGACCTTGAACGGATCCATGTCGCCGTGGACGCGGGGAACGACGACGACCTCGCCGCCCGCGTGGTGCGGGAACTCGTGACCCGCCTCGAGGACCGTGACGATCTGCCCACGGTGCACGGTTGGATCCCGGGCCTGGACCAGTGGCGACTCGCTCCGAGAGCCCTCCCGGACGAGGAGCTCGCCGAGCTGGTCCGGTCCGAGCCCGCGCTGGCCTTGCTCGCGGGGCCGGCCTCCCCCGCGGCGGTGCTGAAGGCGGGGACCGAGCGTCTGACCCGGCTCGACGGCCCACATGCCCTTCAGTCGTCCGACGCCGATCGCCGCGACCTCGGCGGCTCGGGATTTCTGCTGCTGGGCGCTCTGGCCGCCGCCGCGGACGACATCGGTTCCGAGGTTCCCGACGATCCCGTGGGGCTCGGCGGCATCCGCCCCGATCGTCCGCTGCAGAATCCCGGGGGACGGCTGAGGTTCATCGAGATCCTGCCTCGCAAGGAGTTCGGCTCGCTGGCAGCCATCGCCGAACCGTTGGCCGCGATCCGGAGCGCGATCGCCGAGGTCGCCGCCGCGCATCCCGGCGTCGAGATCGGGGTCACCGGCAAGCCCGTTCTTCAGGCGGACGAACTCGCCACCAGCGACGCCGACATGACCCGATGCGCGGCCGGGGCGCTGGCGATCATCGCGGTGCTGCTGGTGCGGGCGTTCCGGGGCTGGCGTCGGCCGCTCCTCATGGTGGCCGCGTTCGCGATCGCCTTCGGGTGGACGTACGGGGCCGCGACCCTGCTGGTCGGACGGCTCAACCTGCTCTCGATCGTGTTCATGCTGGTGCTGGTCGGCGTCGGTCTCGACTACGGCGTTCATGTGCTGTCCCGTTGGATCGACCGGCGCCGCGACGGTCTCTCGATCGAGGACACCGTGGATGTGACGATGCGGACCGCCGCGGTCGGCAACCTGTTCGGGGCGGCGACCAGCGCAGGCGTCTTCCTGCTCGCGATCCTCACCGACTTCGGCGGGCTTCGGGAACTCGGCGTCATCGCCGGAGCCGGACTGCTGCTCTGCATGGTCGCGATGAACATGCTGCTGCCCGCGATGCTGGTGCTCGACGATCGGCGGTCGAGTTCGACGACGCCCCGCGTGGTCCCGCCCCCCGGCGACCCCCCTCCGCTCGCCCAAGAACATGCACCCGCCGATCGCGGTTCCGCATGGATCCTCGGGGCGGCCGCGATCGTCACCCTCGTGCTCGGCACGATCGTCGCCTCGCGGGCCCGCTTTCAGGACAACCTGCTCGAACTGCAGGCCGAAGGTCTGGAGAGCGTCGAGTGGGAGCATCGCGTGCTCGCCGACTCCACGAGCGCCTCCTGGTTCGCGGCGTCGATCGCGGACTCGATGGGCGAGGTCGAACGGATCACGGCCGCGGCCGCGAACGAGCCGCTGGTCGGCGAGGTGCGGAGCGTGCTCGACCTCGTGCGACCCGACACCCCGGCGCGGGATCGCCTGCTCCAACGGCTCGCGAGCATCGAGACCATCGCCCCCCCCGAGGAACGGTCGGACACCGACCGGCCGATCGGGGCGGAGGATCTTCGAGCCGCCGCGGAGGTCGCGGCCCGGCTGGCCGACCTCGCCCGCCTCGCGGCCGTCGGGAGCGCGTCCGACCTCGCGGCGGTGGCGGAACGGCTCTCGATCCTCGCAGAGGCGGCGATCGACGATCCCCACGCGGTCCGGGCGGCGATCGCCGCCGCCCGCGACCGGGCCCGCGAGGCCGTGACCGCGATGATCGACGGCGCCGCGGCGGATCTCCGCGACGCCCTGCCCGCCGCGGTGCGGGATCGACTGGTCTCGCCCGGCGGACGATTCATGATCTCGCTGGTGCCCGCCGAGGACATCTGGTCACCGGAGCCGATGGGTCGGTTCGTCGAGGCGATCCGTCGTCTCGATCCCGGCGTCACCGGCGTGCCGATCACGCAGTTCGAGTCGCTGCGGGACATGCGTTCGGCATTCCTCGAGATGTCGCTCGGCGCCGCGGTGCTGGTCGGATTCTTCGTCTGGCTCGACTTCCGGAGCGTCCGCCGGACCCTGGCGGTGATGACCGTGCTGGCGATCGCGCTCCTCTGGACGATCGGCACCGCCACCCTGCTCGGCGTCCACCTCAACGTCGCCAACTTCTTCGCGATTCCGATCCTCATCGGGCTGGGGGTGGACGGGGCCATCCACCTGCTGCATCGCGTGGACGAGTGCGGGGACGGTCCGCTCGATCTCGGTGGCGTGCGGCGAGCCGTCGCCCTGACCGCGGTCACCACCGGCATCGGATTCGGGTCGCTGATCTTCGCCCGCCACCGCGGACTGGAGAGTCTGGGCGTGGTGATGGCGGTCGGCAGTCTGAGCTGTCTGATCGCGACGCTGGTCATCCTTCCCGCGCTCGTTCGCGTCGGATGGCGGGGCCGGGAGTGACGCCCCCCTGCCGCGATGTCGGGCGATGCCCGATCGGTCGCGGCTCAGTCGAGGGCGTCGAAGCCGCCGGGAAAGATGTCCTCGCCGCTCGACGACCAGTCGTCGAAGGTGTCGTAGGCGTCCTCGTCGATCATCGACGGTTCCAGCGGCTCGATCTCCACGCCGTCCGGCAGCGCCGCCTGAAAGGTGCGGCCGTATCCCTTGGTGACGATCCTCGGATCGAGCACCACCACCCGCCCCTCGTCCTCGCTCGACCGGATGAGACGACCGACGCCCTGCTTGAAGCGGATGACCGCCCGGGGCACCTGATCCTCGAAGAACGGCTTCCCGCCCCGGGCCTCGATCATCTCGTGTCGCGCCTGCACGATCGGCCGGTCGGGCACATCGAACGGGAGACGCGTGATGATGACGTTGCGCAGGCCGTGACCCCGCACGTCCACGCCCTGCCAGAAGCTCGACACCCCGAAGAGCACGGCACGGTCGTCGTCGCGAAACCGCTGCAGGACCAGCGACCGGGGACCGGTCTCGTTCTGCACGAGCACCTGATGTCCGGCCTCGACCAGCCGGGATCGTGATCGCGCCGCCGCCTCCGTCATCGCCGCGTTGCTCGTGAACAGGACGAAGGCGCCGCCGTCGGTCGCCCGCACCTGCTCGACGATCCGATCCGCGAGTCGATCCTGGTACTGCGGATCGCGTGGATCGGGCATGTGCGGATCGACGAACACCCGCATCTGCCGTGCGAAGTCGAAGGGCGAGCCGACCTGGAGCGTCGGCGGGTCGTCGGCCCCGAGCCGCGAGGTCGCAAGCGAGAAGTCGTCGGGACCGGTGGCCAGCGTCGCGCTCGTGCACACCACGGCCCCCTCACGACCGAAGAGATGCTCCCGCAGGATCGGACCGACATCGACCGCGGCGCAGGCGATGGTGACCGATCCTCGCTCGCGTCCACGCCGCCCCGGCATCGCGTCCACCCAGTAGACGCAGCCCTCGATCCCCTGATCGACGAGCATCGCCGTCGCCTCGCCGATCTCCGCGGCGCGGGCCGCGAGCGAACCGAGTTCCATCTCCTCCGACTCCTCCGACACC
>JAUIHC010000283.1 GCA_030432455.1 Phycisphaerae bacterium
CCTGCGTCGAGGCGATTCCGAGCGTGCCGACCACCTCGCCACCGGAGTTGACCGGCAGAAAGCAGCGACTGCGGATCTCGATGCGACGGGCCGAGTAGTCGGTGCCGCTGCGGGGGTCCTTGCGGACATCGTCCACGACGACCATCCGGCCCGTCCGGAGCACCCGTCCGGGGTGGCGGTCCCACGCGGTCCGCTCGGCCTCCTCCCGTTCCCAGTCCTCCATGCCGGAGGCGCCGACCAGGCGGAGTTCCGACGAGGTGGGTTCGCGGAAGTAGATGCCGGCCTGCTCGAAGTCGAAGAGGATCGACGCGGTCCGGTTCACCGCGAGGCCGAGGGCGTCGATGTCCTTGACTCCCGACAGCATCTGGGCGATCGATCGTTCGATCTCGCGATGGGCGTTGAGTCGTCGTTCGACCGCCCGAAGCTCGTCGATCCGGTGGGCCGCCACGCACGGGGCGGGGATCGCGTCGGCGATCGCGCGGATCCGCGCCGGGTCCGGTTCGGTGAGCCGCACGAGCACCGCTTCCCGAGGGGCGATTCGGATCGCATGAATCCCCGGAGCGGCGTCATGGGTGGCGATGGCGCCGGGCTCGGGGGGCAGGAAGGCGTCGCCGCAGAGAATCGTCGCGGTGGAGGGATCGATCGGTCCCCCGTCGGCGCCGAGCACCGGCTGTCTGGCGCCGAGTCGGATCACCTGCGCCGCGGAGACGCCCCGCAGGGTGCGAACCTCCCGGGCCACCCGCGGTCCCCAGGCCGTGTCGTCCTCCTCGCCGGGATCCCGAAGCAGCGACGCGACGAGCTTCGCGAGCCCGTGGCGGGCTGGATCCTCGGCGTCGGTGGAGGTTCCCGGAAGCATCTCGTACATCCTTGCAAATCAGGCTGGTCGATGCCACCCGTGAATCGCCGAAAGGTGACGCCCGGTGCGACCGTGGTCGCGGCGATGACTGAAGAATCGCGGGTCGGTGGCGGTGCAGATCGGGGCGCCGTCGATCGAGGCGGACCCGATGCCGGCGTCGATCAGCCGCCGACGGGCGGCGGCGTGCAGGTCGATGTGCGGCTTCGGCGATCGCAGGTCGATCGTCTCCGCGAGACCGCTCTCCGCACAGGCGTCCGCAACCTCGGGGCCGACCTCGAAGGCGTCGAGGCCGATCGCCGGACCGATCGCCGCGACGAGTTCGGACGCCGACGAGCCGCCGGTCGTGAGATGTCGCACCGCGATGCCGGGGATGTCCGCGACGAGTCCCCGCCAGCCTGCGTGGACCGCGGCGACGGTGCGGTGCCGAGGGCAGGCGATCAGGATCGGCACGCAGTCGGCGGTTCGGACGCCCGCCAGTCGCGTCGGGTGACGCCCCGCGACCGCGTCGGCCTCGGTGTCCTCGATGTCGTCCCGGTCGCGGGTCTCGTCGAGCGGGGCGACCGCGGCGCCGTGGACCTGCCGCGGGGCGGCGATCGTGCAGCCGGGCGTGATCGAGTCCGCGAATGTCCGCAGATCGCGGGCCAGTCGATCCGGCTCGGTGCCGAGGAGACCGGCACCCGGCCGGCTCAGGTCGAACGGTCGCCCGCCCGGGCCGACCGCGGTGGAGAAGGCGTGGGCGACGCCGGCGTCGTCGAGCAGGGACGAGCGGAGCAGCAGGGTGCCGTCGGAGAGTTCATGAGGTCGAAGCGGCGGCATGCGGGGTCCCTTCACATCGGCACAGCCGCCCGGCGAGGGCGAGGAACCGTTCGGGCTTGGGGAGTCGGCGGTGGGGGCGTACAGTGCGGCCCATGAACTTCCCCATCGCCGCCGTCGTGGCGAGCCTGGCGCTCGCCGTCCCCGTCACCGTCGCCTCGGGAGATCGCCCCGTCACCTTCGAGCCGCTGGAGGTCGTCGATGCCGAGTTCGAGACCGTCGCGCCGCACGACTGGGACCGGACGGGCTGGGGCGTCCGTGGAGTCGAGGCCGAGAAGGTCGCCGGTCTGCTCCTCGCGCCCGACACGGCCTCCGAGTGGTGGGACGGTCGGGTCCTTCAGCTGCCGCCGATGGGGGCCGCCTTCCATCCCGTCGCCGCGTCGCTCGAGCCGGGTGATCGGGTCATGATCTCCTTCACCGCGCGGGTGTCCGAGCCGGGAGCCGGCGAGGGCGGGATGGCCGTGGGCCTGATGGTGCGGGCCGAGCCGATCAATCGCATGGCCTCGTCGGCGCCGATCGCGATCGACGCCGAGTGGACGCGGTACTTCACCGTGGTGCAGATCCCGTCGGTCTGGCCGCCCGAGGGTGATGCCCACCTTCAACTCATCAACAGCGGCAGCGTGGATGTGCAGATCGACAAGGTGGCGCTGGCTCGGGTGAGGTCCGACGAGGCTGGATTCACCTCGCTCTTCAACGGTCGCGATCTGACCGGGTGGACCGGCAACACCCAGGGGTACGGCGTGGAGAACGGATCGATCCGGACCTTCCCCGATCGGGCGGGCGGAAACCTCTACAGCGAGAAGGAGTTCGACGACTTCGTGCTCCGCTTCGCGTTCCGGCTGCCGCCGGGGGCGAACAACGGCATCGCGATCCGGGCCCCGCTCACCGGCGACGCGGCCTACGAGGGCATGGAGGTGCAGGTCCTCGAGAACAGCCATCCCAAGTACGCCGGTCTCCAGCCCTGGCAGTTCCACGGCTCGGTCTACGGCATCTCGCCCGCGCTGCGGGGATATCAGGTGCCGCCGGGGGAGTGGAACCACGAGGAGATCCGCGTCGACGGCCGGAAGATCCGCGTCGTCCTCAACGGCAAGGTGATCAACGAGGTCGATCTCGACGCGGCCATGAAGGAGGGGACCCTGAGCGGTCGCGAGCATCCGGGGGCGAGCCGTTCCTCGGGACACATCGGCTTCTGCGGTCACGGCGACGTGGCCGAGTTCAAGGACCTTCGTCTTCGCCCGCTTTCCGGAACCCCCGGGGGGGCCGGCAGGTAGCATCCGTTCGTCGTCGATCCCCCCAGGCTCCCGCGGAGCGGGGGGCGGCGTCCTCTCCAGCAGTACACGACCGTTCCGCCCGTCGCGGAGCCTCAGAGGAGTCCACCATGACCGCGCCCCTGATCCCTTCCGGCCGGACCGGCCGTCGCACCTTCATCAAGACCGCCGCCGTCGCCGGTGTCGCCCTCGCCGGCTGGAAGCCGACCCTGGGTGGCGGTCGGGCCCTCCGCAAGCTCAATGTCGCCTCGATCGGGGTCGGCGGGATGGGCGCGTCGGATCTGGCCCAGATCTCCTCGCACCCCGAGGTCTTCATGGTCGGTCTCTGCGACATCGACGGGAAGAACCTGCGGTCCGCATCGCTCAAGCACAAGGACGCCGAGACCTTCTCCGACTACCGCGAGCTCTTCGACACGCTCGGCGATCGCGTCGACGCGGTCTCGGTCACCATCCCCGACCACATGCACGCCGCGGTCGCGATGACCGCGCTGAACAAGGACAAGCACGTCTACGTGCAGAAGCCGCTGGCGTGGTCGGTGCATGAGAACCGGGCCCTCGCCGCCGCCGCCGCCGCGAAGCCGCACCTCGCCACGCAGATGGGCACGCAGAACGCGTCCCGCGAGATGAAGCAGCGGTGCATGCGATTCGTCCGCGAAGGCAACCTCGGCCGCATCAAGGCGGTCCACGGCTCGACCGACCGGCCGATCTGGCCGCAGGGCAACCCGCGTCCGCAGGGCAGCGATCCGGTGCCTGCGAACGTGAACTGGGACGTCTGGCTCGGCGTGGCGCCGGAACGGCCGTACAAGAACGGCGCGTATCACGCCTTCAACTGGCGGGGTGTTCGCGACTTCGGCTGCGGCGCCCTCGGCGACATGGCGTGCCACAGCCTCGATGCCGCGTTCCAGCCGCTGGAGCTCCGCGACCCGATCTCGGTGATCTGCGAAGCGGCCGACGGCACCGACGACCAGTTCCCCTCGAAGGAACTCGTCAAGATGGTCCTGCCGGGCACCAAGTTCACCGGCGGCGAGCCGGTCGAGTTCACCTGGCACGACGGTCGGACCAAGCCGAGCAACTCCTCGCTCGGTCTCCCCCCCGAGTACGACCTGCCGTTCAACACCGTGGTCATCGTCGGCGAGAACGGCACGCTCCTCGTCCCCGAGGGCGGCGACGGCTGGGCGCTCTTCCGCGACGGCGTGAGGCAGGAGTTCGAGATGCCCGAGGCCCGTGGCGGCAACCACTGGCACCTCTGGGTCGATCACGCCCGCGGCGGCGACTTCAAGAGCCTCTCTCCGCTGGAGTACGGCGGCTCGATCTCCGAGACGCTCGCGCTGGGCGCTCTCGCCAGCCGCTACCCCGGCGAGATGCTGGAGTGGGACGCGAAGGCCATGGCGTTCACCAACAAGCCCGAGGCCAACCAGTTCGTCACCCGGACCTACCGCGACGGTTTCCAGGTCGCGGGCCTCTGAGTCGAAGGCACTCGCCCTCCGCACGGTCACCCAACCACGCCACGGGCCGCGTCCCCCCCCGGGACGCGGCCCGTATCATGCGCCGCAACGAGCACCGCCGGTCACCAGACCGGCAGGCCCCGATCGTCCACGCTGCGTTCTCCATTCTCCATTCTCCCAAAGCCCCCCATGCCCATCCACCGCGGTCTTCTCTCGCTGGCATCGCTCGCGTTGATCTCCGGCTGCTCCACCCCGAGCAACCTCGCGTACCAGAGCGTGCAGGATGCGCGGGTGCTCGACG
>JAUIHC010000002.1 GCA_030432455.1 Phycisphaerae bacterium
GCCGCGGACCTCGACGGGGATGGCATCGTCGGCCCCGACGATCTCAATCTCGCCATCGGCTTCTGGGGCGTCTGCAACCCCTGATCGACTTCACGCGCACCGCGAGACACAAGCCCGCCTCGACCTCGCGTCGAGGCGGGCTTTCGTGCGCGGTTCAGCGTCACCGGCGTGACCGAACACCGAAGAACCGGACCGACGGCAAAGCGCTGTGAGCCCATCGGCCACGCGAATGACCGCGATGACATGGATGACATGGCTGACATGGCTGACATGGCTGACATGGATGCCGAATGCTCGACCCGTCTTCGGAGCGTCAGTACCGCGTTTATTCAGCACCAGACGGCGTCGAGTTCGTGAGAACCGTGCTTTGCCAGCAGCAGGCGGTCGGTTCGAACCCGGTAGGCTCCATTCGAAACGACACGACCGCCGGCCTCGCGCCGGTGGTGGTGTTCGTTTCCTGCGTGCGTGGTCCGGTGTCTTTGGTCCGCGGTGGACATCTTCACGCTTGCGACGGACGAATGAGCTCCTTGAAGTCGAGCCGATGGTTCCGTTCCGCCTCGTCGACGAGCACGGGGTCTACTCCCGCTTCGTCAGCAAACTCCCGCCAGCGTGAGACTGCGGCGATGACCTCGTCGAGGAGCGCGTCCGCCCGTCCTCGCTTCATCGACGCAGTCCGTTCGAGAGCCAGGAAGTCCTTCCGGTCGAAACCATCCCGCTTGCCGTTGAGGCTCATCTGGTGGCGGCTGGTCCATGCGCCCGCGGGGTTGTAGCTGTACATCACGTCGAACGCGGGCGAGAGCGACCAGCGTCCCCGCTTGTCCATGAGAAAGGCGATGTTCTTGACGTGGTCGTCCTGGTTCCTTGCGACGATGTTGAACGCCACCCGCCTGAACTGCTGCTCGATGTCTCGCATGGGCAGGCCGAGCCGACGCATGACGGCGATCGCCTGCTCGTACGAGTGAGCCCCGGCAGCGTTGAAGTCGAAGTGCCCAATGGCGCCGAGCGACTGCATGTGGAGCTTCTCACCGCTTTCGAGCCGGTCGAACCGCTTGGTCATGAAGTGGCGGCGGCCGCTCTCCTCGAACAGTCGGCACTCGGCCATCTCGACTCCGGCGGCCTTGGCCATCAAGGCATACGCGTACTCCACGGCTCCGAAGCCTTGCGGGTCCGCGAGGTCCTTGTCCTTGTTGTTCCTCACGCCGTCGAACTTGAGCAGCCAGTACTCGAAGCCCGGCGGAGCTGTGACCTGGCCGGACCTGACCTCGTTGGTCCGGGGGTTCCAGGCGATGACCGCCTTGGCCCGAGCCCCGCCAGCCGACGCTCCGACGCGGAGGATCTCGCGGAGGGCTTCTTCGCGGTTGTCACCGAGGTTGGCCGCGAGAGCCTCGCGGCCGCGGAGGACTTCGGAGGCAAGCTCAACGAGTGCGTCGATATCGACGGGTGTGGATTCGGTAGCACGCGGACCTGCCGCAGGCTGAAACTCCAACGCTCCCATGCCCCGGGTGCCCGTGTAGCAGAGCCGTTCCACCGCATCGATCTCGTCGGGCAGTCGGCCCTGGGCGTCGAGCCACTTGTTGAGCACCGCATTGCCGAACTTGTCCGGAAGGGCGTCGGCGAGCATGCCGGGCAGGCCGTAGAACGTGCCGCGGGGCAACGCCGGAAACGTGTAGATGGTGTCCGCGAGGGGCATCTGGAGCGGGGCGACCTCGATGCCGCCGCGGCGGAACTCAGGCGTGTACTCGAACGCTGCGACGCCACCGGGTGCGTCCACGGAGACGGCTCCGATCATCCGGCCCCAGAGCCTCACTTCCGCGACGGTCATGGCTCGCCCTCGGTCGCCTGGCCAGCATCCGGGCCGTCGTCTGGGCCGGCGAACCGATCAGATGCGTTGTCTTTGTCATCGCCCCAGGACCACTCGGACCCAGACGGCTCGCGTTCCTTGTCCGCCTTGGAGACGGCCCGCGTCCGCTGCCGCTCCAACTCTTCGAGCTGGCGAAGCGGACTGGGCACGGGCTCGGGGACGACGGCGTCCAGCCGGTCCAGCAGCCCCAGCACCCGGAGCACCCGAACGAGGTTCTTGAGCTGAGTCGAGCCCCCGGCCTCCAGACGGAAGACGGTGTTCTTGTGGACCCCCGCCTCGACCGCGAGGTCGGCCTGAGTCAGGTTCCGATCGAGTCGGAAGCGGCTGAGACGTGTGCCCAGCCTCTCCAGCACGGCGTCGTCCGTCATATGGCCGAGGTCATCCATGAATCACCTCCCGTGGTGACTATATCGTCC
The DNA here is from genome assembly GCA_030432455.1 of Phycisphaerae bacterium. Lineage (GTDB taxonomy): Bacteria > Planctomycetota > Phycisphaerae > Phycisphaerales > SM1A02. The sequence goes on from JAUIHC010000002.1 coordinate 2,278, forward strand.
AGATGGCCGCAAGTCACCATTATTTGTGATTCGACAAAAGGTCCCGCTGGCTCATCCGGGCGTGCCTCCGTCCCGCCCAGCGATGGAACCCCAGTCCGAATCCCTGACTGCCTGACGCTCATAGCCGGTGGTACGGAGCATTGGGGCAGATCAGGTGGTTCGAACCGAGGTCACCCGCTTTCATCCAGGTCTGAAGGCTTCGTTGGAGCGGGATTTCCTGAGGTTCCGAACTCTGGCGCGGACCGAGGCGGCCGGGTCGGTCTCGGCATCGGAGAGCGCCTGGTCCGCGGATCGCCGATAGCGGTGGTTCGCCTTGGCGAGCGAGCACAGCGCGTCGAGTGACCATGCTCTGACGAACGCACGCTCATGAACGAGTCGTTTCCTGAGCCAGATTGCCAGCGTGCGGGCCTGAGAGGGATCGACCTTCATAGACCGAATGCTCTGGCAGATGTGGAGCTCGGCTTCCCACGCCCAGTCATCCCGGAGGGCCGCGATCAGCCGAGTCGTCAACGGGACTGACAACTGCTCGCCCTGCTCGAGCGCGTGCTTGAGCAACCAGGTCACGGTGATCGCGTCGACGGTGCCATCGCTGAGGAATCCGACCAAGGTGGTCAGTCTCGGGTGCTCGGTCCGATAGACCTGGCCCAGCGCTTGGGCGTCGCATGGGTCGATGGCTGCGAGTTGTCGCCCGAGCGTGCGCATTGGCTCAGATTACTCAGCAGCCGGGCCGTCAACCCTGTGCCCGCCCCTCGGTGCCGACCGAGCGGCTGCTCGAGGCCCTGCCGCTGATCTGCTTTGGAAGAAGATCGGGGTCGTTTTCCTTACAGGATCATGTCGGCGCCGCGTTGATCCAGGCCTCCAACGTCGCCAGCTCGTCCAGGATCTCCTCCAGCGGCGGCGGATCCCCCCCACCCCCTCACCAGAACGTGCACTCGCCCCAGAGGCAGATCAGCTGGTCGATGTCGCCGGCGTCGATCTTGCCGCTGCCGTCGAGGTCGGAACGAGGGAATCGACAGCGGACTTGTGACATGCGTGTCGCCCGCTCGGACGCGGTCGGCGGTGGATTCAGGGACGGAACGGTTCGGTCGGTGGGTGTCCACGATCGCCTCCACGATCGCCCGGTGTCCACGATCGCCCCGGCGTGAGCTGGCCCGAGAACTCGCCCGTGCGTGAGGGGCGTGCCCTTGCCGACCAGTCGAGCCCGGAACAGACTCGCGAACGCGATCAAGGCAGCCGGCCTGGCTCCCAGGCCAGCCGCGAGCTTTTTTCGACTTTGGCCTGTTTTCTGACTCCGGAAAATGCCGATATACTGGAAACATGCGGACGCAGCCATCCATCACCGTGGACGCCATCCCCGAGCTCCTCAGGGACCTCCGCTCGCCCTGGGGAGACCAGGTCGAGCTCGAGTTCACACCCTCGACTTCGGCCCCCGGCGGACCTGTCGAAGCACCAGACCTTCGAGTGCGCTTGCGCTGGGACGACCAGACCTATGAGTTCGCCGCCGCGGCCAAGAGCCGAAGCACCCCCAAGGCCATCGATGCAGCCCTGTTGCAGGCCGAGCGTCTCAGCCGATCCACCGGGCTCCCGCCGATGGTCATCGTGCCATACCTCAACGAGCGACGGCTCGACCGCCTGGCCGATGAGTCGGTCTCCGGAATCGATCTGAGCGGAAACGGGATCGCCATCGTTCCCGGCCGCCTCCTGCTGCGCCGATCCGATCGTCCGAATCGATGGCCCGAATCACAGCCGACGAAGTACGCCTACCGCGGGGCCACGTCGATCGTCCCTCGCGCATTTCTCTGTCGGCCCGAATTCGGAAGCGTCGGCGCGATCAAGGATGCGATCGCGGCACGAGGCGGTTCCATCGCCCTCTCCACCGTGTCCAAGGCGCTGGCAAGGATGGCGGAGGATGTGCTCGTCGAACGGAGCGGCGCACGAATCAGGCTCCTGCAGCCCGAGTCACTGCTTGACCGCCTGCGTGACGACTTCCAGACTCCGGCCACGCGCGCCGCGATCCGCGTGAAGGTCACGGAGCCGATGGCCGACCTGTTCAAGCGAGCCAACGACCAGCGTCAACGACCGCGGCTGGTTCTCTCCGGCGCCTCCTCCCAGGATCGCTACGCGGCCGGACTCCGACTTGATGATCCCGTCGCCTACTGCGATCGGATCAGCGAGCTGCGAGATCGCGTCGGTGATCGATGGGAGGAGACGGAGCGATTCGCTGATCTCACCATCTTGGAGACCAGCGAACGGACTCCGTTCTTCGATGCCCGAACCGACCAGACCGGACTCACGTACGCCTCGCCCGTGCAGGCCTATCTGGAGCTCTCCGGCGGCGACAAGCGAGATCGGGAAATGGCTGCCGAGATCCGCACGCTCATCCTCCGCGAGGTCGAGAACGCGTGGAGCGTCTGATGCCGACGGATCCACTCACCACCACAGTTCTCGATCTGGATGCAGGGCTGGGCGGCCGTGCCGATCTGCTGATCGGAGGCGGTCTTGGCCTCTATCTGAAGCAGCGGTATCTTCAGGAGTCGGACGCGAGAACGCTCCTGCCCCGATCACGATGGCCCAGCGCGAGGACGACGCAGGACATCGATCTGTTCGTGCGAGCCGAGGTGATCATCGACGCGGAACGCATGGCGCATCATCGGCAGGTCATCGACGATCTCGGATTCGTCGTCGAGGCCGACGCGAAGTGGCTCAAGTTCGCACGCGAGATCGACGGTCGCCGGGTCATCCTCGACCTGATGGTCGGCCCGCTCGGCGAGCTGGAATCGAGCGTCGATCGCCGCAACGTCCGGGTGAAGCCGAAGGGATCATCCGGGCTGCATGCACGCGCCGCCGACGATGCGCTCGATGTGGAGCACGAACCGTTTCGCCTCGCCGTCCGCGATGGAACTCGCGAGTGCGAGGTCCTGGTGCCGCAGGCATTCGCGTTCGCGCTCATGAAGCTCGGTGCCCTTCGGGATCGCATCGGTGATGCCGACAAGGACGAGGGCCGGCATCACGCACTCGATCTCTACCGGATTATGGCGATGCTGACCGAAGCCGAGGACGCCGCGGCGAAGGACCTCGGGACTCGGAACGCCGGACATCCGGTGATCACGGACGCGATTCGGATCATCGACGAGTTGATCGCGGACGATCGAGGGCTCGGGCGCCTTCGGCTTCGCGAGCACCCCCTCTGCCCCCGCGACGCCGACGCGGATTGGCTCGCTGCCGAGCTGCGCCGACTCATCCAGGCGTGATGCGCGGCCTCCGACGACCGGGGGGCTCGATCTGCCGTCTCGATACGCCTTTCGATCAGGCGTTCTCCAACCTGTCCAACACTTCGACGAGCCGTCGCTTCCGCTTGTGCGTCTCGCGGAACTCCCCGATCACGGAGGGCCACTCGTCTCCGCGGCCGGAACCGTGGAGCAGCGACCGCACCTTGTCGAGATGCTCGCCCGCCTTCGGGTAGGACTTGGGCTCCCTCTGATTGGCCACGACCTCGGCGAGGGTGCGGTGGATCTCGATCGCCCGCTCGGGATGCGTCGCCTCGACGGCCTTGGCCACGAGCGCCTGCTCGCCGTACTCGAAGGGGTGCCGCTCCCGGCCCGCCGCCTTCAGTGTTGCCTCACGGCGGTCGAACCACTTCAGGGCGTCGTCGGGCCGCCCATCCTCGACGGCCAGCCTCACGAGCACGTCCAGCCGCGGGCGATCCCGCGCGGAGTGGTCCCCCGCGGTCGCACCGGGGGCCGCGGGCAGCGGCCAGGACGCCGAATCGGGTCGGCGACCGGACTCGAGGAACGCCACCGCCGCCGTCCGAACCACCTCCAGATGAGGCGTCCTCGACGCGGCCTGCAGCAGGAATCGGTACTCCGCGACACTCGGCGACGCGAAGAAGCGAGCGGCCGCCAACGCGGCGGGAACCAGGGTGTCGCCCCGCATCCCGGCGAGGGCCACCAGCAGGTCCTGAAGCTCCCAACGATCTCCAGCTCCGAGCTCGTCCCCGAGCTGGAAGGCCTCCTCGGCGAGCGCCGCCGCCTGCTCGTCCGCTCCCAGTCCGATCAGCCGAGCGACGGCCGGAACGAACCGCCCGACCACCCGAGCCTCCCCGACGCTCACCGCGGTCGCCTCCTCGTGTCGCCCCGCCCGATCGAGGGCCGTCACGACCCATTCGCCCACGCGGCCGCGTCGGTAGCGAACATCAGGATCCCGCTTGGGGTCGAATTCGGGCGCGTCGAGCCGGACCGACAACCGATCGGCCACTGACGACCAGACCGACGGTCGCCACCGCCCCTCCGTCAGGGGGCCGAACGCGTCACAGATGCCGTAGTCATCCTCCAGCCAGAGATCGATAGCGAGGAACAGCTGGTCCTCGTCGCTCAGCGTGGACTTCCGCACCGCCCGGGCGACCACCGCGAGACAGCAGGCCAGGGCGTCCGCCGTCTCGCCCTCGTCGTGCGACTGCTCCACCTGGACCAGCCCCCGGGACGCCAGTTCTCGTCCCAGTTCGATCACCGCATCGGCCTCGCCGTGCTTGAGCAGCGTCTCGAGCCTCGCTTCCAGCCCTCGATAATCCGGCTGTTCGCCCTCGCCGGTCCACGAGTTCCGCCAGGCCCTGATGGACGTCAGGTCGCGAATCTCCGCCCGAGCCTCGGCCGCGAGGATGCCGAATCGTCCCGTCTCGATCGCGCACGCATCGACCAGCAGGGCGCGAACCATCGGATCGTCTTTGGCAATCGTGACCAGCAATGAAGCCAGCTTGTCGGGCGACTTGCCGGCGAGGCTCGCGTGCAACTGCCGGTCCGTCATCCGGCCGGCCGTGCGACCTCGACGCATCGGCTTCCGGCCCTTCGGACCTCGTTCCGCCATAGGTGATCTCTCCGGGATCGGGTGGAAGCTGGTGGGACCGCGGGCCGACCGCGAAGACAACCCCGGGCTCACAAGATGCGTCGCTCGACCTCCAGACTACGGCAAGATGCCGCCCCCGGCCCCCATCACCAGAACGTACACTCGCCCCAGAGGCAGATCAGCTGGTCGATGTCGCCGGCGTCGATCTTGCCGCTGCCGTCGAGGTCGGAACGAGGGAATCGACAGCGGACTTGTGACATGCGTGTCGCCCGCTCGGACGCGGTCGGCGGTGGATCAGGATGTGGGGGGGGGCAGAACACCACCCGCCGGCACCTCGACCCAGAACCAGCCTCGCAGATCGCCTTCGGCGAAGCCGGTCGCCTTGTCCGCGGGGTACCGGGCGGCCAGCGCCTCGGCGACACCATCGGCGAGCGACTCGGTCGGGCCGTGACACGCCAGGCACGGCGGCGCGAGTCGAATCGGCGTGAGGGTCGCGAAGTCGCTCGTGGTGTCGTCGATGAACTCGGCCGGCTGCTCCGTCCGACGCTCGACCGCCGCGGCGGCCCAGTCCGGGACCGTGTTTCGCGGGTTCCGCAGCCTGAACGAGGTCCGACCGATGCGGACGCCGTGTTCGGCCGCGATCTCCTCGGCGATCGCCGGGGCTCGATCGGCGCAGACCGAGATCGCCTCGGCGTGCCCCCCCGCCTCGATCGCGGCCATGAGCTCGCCGAGCAGGCTCGCGAACATCGCCCCGCGGGCCTCGTCGGCGCGGTTCCGCTGGGCGATCACCGCGTCGTCGGACCGCTCGGCGTCGGCGACGGGACGCCACGCCGCGGCGGAACGCACGGGGGCAGGCGACTCGACGACGCCCGAGTCCCCGCAGCCCCACAGGCCTGCCAGAACGAACCCGGCGAGGAAGAGGAACCCAAGAACTCGTGACGACGGACATGTCATGCGTGCACTCCCGAGGAAGACGGCGGGTGAGACTGGCAGTATCGCCGGTCGTCGGGCCGCCGTCAGATCGATGTGGGCTGCCGACTCGTTGCAGGGTAGATTCGTCGTCATGCCCACGCCCGCAGGACACGCCTCCGCACGCCGCGCACGCTTCACGGCCGCCCGAGCCGCCGCACTGCTTGCGCTGCTCGGGCTCGCCGCCGGATGCCGGACGACCTCCGAGCCGTCGGCGAGCGGTCCGCCCCCATCTCTCACCGTCGCCACCTACAACATCCGCCACGGGGCGGGCATGGACGGCGTGCTCGACCTCGAGCGGACCGCGGCGGCGATCGCGGCCCTCGACGCGGACATCGTCGCGCTGCAGGAGGTGGACGACGCGACCGGACGCTGCGGCGGCGTCGATCAGGCCGCGTGGCTCGGGTCGCGGCTCGGCATGCAGCATGCGTTCGGGTCGTTCATGGACTTCGACGGCGGACGCTACGGCATGGCGATCCTGAGTCGCTTCCCGATCGAATCGGCGACGCCGTGGCGTCTTCCCACCGGACACGAGCCTCGGGTCGCGCTGGCGGTCGACATCGTCCCGCCGAATCTCGAACCGCTGACGATCATCGACGTCCACTTCGACTGGGTCGAGGACGACGGCTTCCGGTTCGCGCAGGCCGACGCGGTCGCCGCCCGACTCGCCACGCTCGACACCCCCTGGATCGTGCTCGGGGACTTCAACGACACACCGGGCTCGCGCACGCGGGCTCTTTTCGCGAAGCTCGGCATCGAGGGTGCGAAGCCGCTCGACGCGACCGCCACCTGGCCCGCCGACGAACCCCGGGTGGACATCGACTCCATCGTCGCGGGTCCGGGCGGTTCGCCGACGGACGAGTCGACGCCTCGACCCGCGTGGCATCCCTTCGAGCTCACCGTCGTCCCCGAAGCCGTCGCGTCCGATCACCGCCCCGTCCGGGCCACCGTCACCCGAACGATTCCCCAGCCCGATCCGGAGGTCTCTCCATGACCGAGCGCCAGCCCAGCCCAACCCAGCCCACCCCGGACCAGCCTGCGGACGACCGGACCAGCCATCACGACCGCGTCCGCGAGGGGTATGCCGAAATCGCCCGCAGCGGCCAATGGTCGGGTGTCTCGTCCGACCCCGGCGCGACGAGCCTGAGCGTCTCGAACCAACCCGGTGCGCCCGACGAGGCTGCACTGACCGGCGGCGGTTGCTGCGGGGGCGGCGGCTGCTGCGGGCCGACCACGACCTCGCCCGAACAGGTCGCCCTCGCGGTCGGGTATGCCGCGTCGGATCTGGCCTCGATGCCCGACGGCGCGAACATGGGGCTCTCCTGCGGGAATCCGACCGCCCTCGCCGCCCTGCGTCCCGGCGAGGTCGTGCTCGACCTCGGTTCCGGCGGCGGATTCGACTGCTTCATCGCGGGCCCGCGGGTGGGCGGGACCGGCCGCGTGATCGGCGTGGACATGACCCCCGAGATGCTCTCCAAGGCCCGGGCGAACATCGAGGCCTACCGACGGTCCAGCGGACTCGACAACATCGAGTTCCGGCTCGGCGAGATCGAGCACCTCCCGGTCGCCGACGCGTCGATCGATGTCGTCATCTCGAACTGCGTCATCAACCTCTCGCCCGACAAGCCGCAGGTCTGGCGCGAGATCGCCCGCGTGCTCAAACCGGGCGGCCGGGTCGCGGTGAGCGATCTGGCGCTGCGGCGTCCGCTGCCCGACGCGATCCGGGCGGACATCGAGGCGCTCGTCGGCTGCGTCGCGGGTGCGGAACTCGTCGAGGACGTACGGGCCGCGGCCGAGGCCGCAGGGTTCGTGGACATCGAGCTCACCGAGAAGGACGGCTACGTCGAGGCGATGACGAACTGGAAGGATCCGCTCTACCGGAAGATCGCCGCGGCCTTCCCGCCGGGACGCACCATCGCCGATCACATCACGAGTCTGGACATCGCCGCGGTCCGCCCCGGAGTCTGACGGTTCCGGTCGGCCGTCACTCCGGACAGGCGCCCCACTGCGCGACGAGCGCCCCGATGTCCGATCCGCCGACCACGCCGTCGCCATCGAGGTCGTAACTCTCCAAGCCCGTGCCGAACGCGCCGAGCAGGAGGCCGAGGTCGGCGCTGCCCACCCCGCTGTAGCAGTTGAGATCGGCGCGGCACGACGAGCAGGTCGGCTCGATCTCGTTCGCGCCACCGTCCATGAAGCTCTCCGGTGGCACCACCTCGCAGCAGCCGACGACCTGGGCGGCCTCGAGGGTCGGGAGCGACCCGATCTGGTTGTACATCGCGCGGCCGTAGAGCCCGCACTCGTTGTCGATCCAGAAGCAGTCCCGGTAGACGGGTGAGGCATCGGTGCCGTTGAGACACCCGCCGCCGACCAGATCCGCGCGGTTGTCGGCGAACACGCACCCTTCGAATCGCGGCGCACTGGCCGACCCGAACACGCCGACGCCTCCGCCGAAGACGCTCGCCCGGTTCGACTGGAATCGGACGCCGCGGATCGTCGGGCTCGCATCGTTCACGAGAAGTCCCGCCCCGAGATCGATGTCGCCACCGGTCACGACCAGGTCCGCGATGACCGTGGACGCGGTCTCTCCGGATCGGCAGACGAGGACGCCCGTGGCCCCTTGACCGACGAGGCGGCTGATCGGGGCGCCGCCTCGATCGAGTTCGCCCCGAAGGAGGATCGATCGGCCACGCAGGTCGAGGGCCGACGCCACCGTGTGGTCGCCCGCCAGCAGCACGATCTCGTCACCGTCGGCGGCCACCTCGTCGATCAGAACCTGAATCCGATCCGCGGTCCCCGGCGTGATCGGGAAGATCTCGGCGTGGGCGCCGTCGCTGATGGCAGCCATCGCCGTGACGGCGGCCACCACGAGCATGGCGGGAGCCGAGGCCGGGTCGAGGCGGGTGAGACGCTGGCCGGTGCGTGGCATGGTCCCCGGTTCGCGGGATGTCCATGGCGGATGCAGCCGTGGAACGCGATTCGCAGGGCCGGAGTGGTCGGGGTGCGTCCTGGAAGCCCGAAACCCCATGCCGCATTCCGCCAGTATCCGCCCCGACTTCGGGCGGAGGGGCGTGTGCCCACTACCAGCCTGCGAGCCGGCGCGGTCACCTCCGCGTCCCCGGAGACGATCGGATGGCGTGGCTCTCTGAAGCACGTCCGACTCATCCGCCTCCCGGCTTCGACCCTACGACCGCTCGCGCCGCCGGCGTCGGAGCCCGCTCGGAACCTGCCCCGATGAATCGAACCACGACGAGACAGATCCAACCGGGCCCGACGGCCGTGCCGGTCCGAATCGAAGGGCAAGTCCCCACCATTCTCAAGGGCCGGCCGGCCGACGAGTGCCGACGGTGCGCCATGGAGTCGGGGCGAGTCGTCTCCCGCTTCGAAGCCCTGGCACGAGCGACCTTCGACATCATCTTCGCGATGACCCCCGACTGGTCCGAGCTTCGACTGCTCGACGGCATCGAGTTCATCCCGGATCCAGCAGTTCGGGACGAGCACTGGCTCGATCGATACATTCCCGATGACGAGCGTCCGCGGGTCCTCCATGCGATCCGAGACGCGATCGAGGGTCGCACCGTCTTCGACCTGGAGCATCGATCGCACCGGCAGGACGGGAGCATCGGCTGGATCCACTCGCGAGCGGTCCCGATCATCGACACGAACGATCGAATCGTCGAATGGATCGGCGCCGCCATCGACATCACCGACCGCCGCACCGCAGCCCAGTCGATCCATCGGCGAAAACGCCATCTGGCCGCCGTGGTCGAGACGGCCGCCGATGCGATACTCACGGTGGACACGTCGGGCACGATCCTGACCGCCAACGCGGCCACGACCCGGATCTTCGGCCACACTGTCCACGGGATCCTCGGACGACACATCTCCCTGCTCTTTCCCGACCTTCCGCCCGAGGTCTGCTGCGCCGAGGTCAGCGAGCAAGACGACGGTCGGCCGCATCACGCCGATCTCCACGGTCTTCACCGGCATGGACACCGGATTCCAACCCGCTTCTCCGTGAGCCGGGTCCGCGGCACCGATCGATGCGTCGTGGTGATTCACGACGTCACGGATCAGCGCCATACGGAAGCCCGTCTTCGCGAGGCGGAACGGATGGCGGCCATCGGCACGATGGCGGCCGGGCTCGGCCACGACATGAACACCATCCTGCTTCCGATTCGTGCCCGTCTGGACGCGATCGAGGGCGACCTCGACCCGGCAAGGATCGAGGCGAACCTGGCCGAGATCCGACGCGGCATCGGCTACCTGCAGGATCTGGCGGACGGACTCCACCTGCTCGTCATCGATCCCGATGGCGACGGCTGTGACGGTGCCACGACCTCGATCCCCCACTGGTGGCAACGCACGGGGGGGCTCCTGAAACGCAGTCTCCCGCCGAACACGAGACTCCAGGTCCACTTCCCCGACGATCTGCCGTCGGTCGCCATGCCGCCGCACCGACTCACGCAGGTGGTCCTGAATCTTCTCTCCAACGCGGGCAAGGCCATCGATGCCGGCGGTCTGGTGGCACTCTGGAGTCGCGCGGCCCTGGACGGTCGCGTGGTGGTCGGGGTCTCCGACAACGGCCGGGGCATGTCGGAGTCGGTCCGCCGCCGCGCCGCCGAGCCGTTCTTCACCACCCGCACCCGCCAGAAGGGAACGGGGCTCGGTCTGGCGATGGTGCACGGAATCGCCACGACTGCAGGAGGCGAGTTCGAGATCGAGAGCGGTCCGAGTGGTGGAACCACCATCGCCCTCACCCTGCCTGCCGCCGAGACCGAAGGTCGGTGCCCGCAGGAGTCGGAGACCGCCCCCCCCACCGCGGTGGTCGATGTGCACTGCCCCCGGACCGCCTCCTTGCTGTCCCATCTTCTCGAGACCGAAGGCTTCGACCCGGCGGATCCGAGCGAGGCGCCGACCGCGGCGGCCCTGCGGGTCGTCGATCTGGCGACCTGGCTCACCGAACGCGCCACCACCTCACGCCCCGCGCCGATGCCGGTGCCACCCACGATCGTGATCGGTCATTCCACGGACCGACCCGACGCCCCCGAGAAGGAGGGCGTCGCCTACCTCGAATCGAACCACGGGTTCGATCATCTCCAATCCGGACTGCAGTCCGCCATCGAAAGGGTTCTTCCATGCTGAAGCACCGCCCCACCCGAGTCCTCTGCGTCGACGACCACGGCTTCCTGATCGATGGGCTGCAGGCCCGGTTCGACCGGACGCCCGATCTCGAGTTCGTCGGGCGACTCCCGTCCGCCGAGAACCTCGTGCTCGAGGCCCGCCGGCTCAAGCCCGATGTGATTCTCATCGACATCGAGATGCCCGGTCCCGATCCGTTCGAGGCGGTCGAACTTCTTCGACAGACCTCGCCGGACGTGAAGGTGATCTTCCTGAGCGCCCACACCCGTGATCACTACATCGGCGCTGCGATCGACGCCGGAGCCATGGGGTACTTCTCGAAGAGCGACGAGGTCGACCGGATCGTGCAGGGAATCCGGGACGTCATGCGCGGCCGCTGCGTGTTCGGACCCAAGGCCAAGGCCCGCCTGCGCAGCACGCCTCGCGATCGTCGGGGCGACGACCGCCGTCCCGCGACGAAGCTCTCCGCCCTCAGCCAGCGCGAGACCGAGATCCTCCGCATGATCGGCCGCGGTCTGCGCCGGTCGGACATCGCCGAGCACGCCTGCATCAGTCCCAAGACCGTGGACAACCACCGCGAGGCGATCATGCGGAAGCTCGACGTCCATGATCGCGGACAACTCGTGCGCTTCGCGATCGGCGAGGGACTCGCCGAGGTCTGAGCGACCGCCGTCGGCGACGACGCCGACCGCGTGACATGACGACGGCCGCCGATTCGATGGGCATCGGCGGCCGTCGTCGTTCCGGACCTCGGTTGGGCCGGAACTCCCATGGAGCGCGGCCTGCACCGCGGCGACCATGTCTCCATGAGAGTTCCATTCACCCATCGGAGACCCACGCCCATGCTCGTCGAACAGCTCATGTCGTTCAGTCCCGCCACCTGTCGCGCCGGAGATCCGATGGAACGCGCCGCCCAGATCTTCTGGGAGCAGGACTGCGGCTGCGTTCCGGTCATCGACGACGAGGCCCATGTGATCGGGATCATCACCGACCGGGATGTCTGCATGGCGGCGTACACCCGCGGACAGCGGCTGTGCGAGATGCCGGTCCGCACCGCCATGGCGACCGCCGTCCACACCTGCCATTCCACCGACAGCATCGAGCACGCCGAGCGGATCATGCGGCACAACCGCGTGCGACGCCTTCCGGTGGTGGACGATCGGAATCAACTCGTCGGGGTGCTGAGTCTGCACGACATCGCGCAGGAGGCGGCGAAGGAGCGGCACCACCGCAACGCCGCGGTCACCGACAGCGAGGTCGCGGAGACGCTCTCGGCGGTCGGCGCCCGGACGCATCGAGAGGGCGTGCTCGCCGCGTTCTGATCCCGACTCGCCGACGACGCTCGTCTCGATCTCGAATCGACTTCGCCCGCGGTTGAAGACGAAGGGGCGGACACGAACCGTCCGCCCCTTCGCGCCATCCGTCGGCCGTGTTCCGGTGCCGACCATGCGCATCCTCATGCTCGGATGGGAGTTTCCGCCGCACATCAGCGGCGGCCTCGGCACCGCGTGCCAGGGGCTGGTCCGCGCCCTCGGGCGTCTGCAGGTGGAGACGACCTTCGTACTTCCCGATGCCACGGGATCGCTCGCGGCCGCGGCGCCGGCCCCCGCGACCGTCGCCCGGAGCCCGGTCGGCGCCGCGGTCCGACTGGTGGCCGCCGGCGCCCCGCTTCCCTCGCCCTATCCCGGGTGGTCCCCGTCTCCGCCGAACCTGCGATCGCCCGCACCCGGACGGGGTCGTCGTCCTCGACACACCTCGGCACTGCTTGAATCGGGGCGGCGCCTCCGGGTGATGTCGGCCGGGGTTGCGGGGGGATACGGCGGCGATCTCCCGGCGCGGATCGATCGCTACGCCGAACGCTGCGTCGAGCTGGCCGACGAGCTCGCCTTCGACTCCGTGCACGCCCACGACTGGATGACCTTTCCCGCCGGAGTCGCGATCGCCCGGGCGAGCGGTCGTCCACTGGTGGTTCATGTACACGCCACCGAGTTCGATCGTTCGGGGCCGTTCCAGAACGAGGTCGCCGCCCGAATCGAGCGAGAGGGGATCACCGCGGCGGCGCAGGTCATCGCGGTGTCCGCGTACACCCGGAATGTGATCGTGCGTCAGCACGGCGTGCCCGCGGACCGCATCACGGTCGTCCACAACGGCATCGAGACTCGGACGACCACCGCGTCCCGCCCGATCCGGCGTCGTCCACGCACCGTGCTGTTTCTGGGACGCATCACCCGACAGAAGGGACCATTCGGGTTCGTCGAGGCGATCGCGATGCTGGTCCGTCGGCTGCCGGAGGTTCGATGTCTCGTTGCCGGCTGGGGCGACCTGGGCCCCGCCATGGTCGAGGCCGCGGCATCGGCCGATCTCGGCTCGCGGATGCGGTTCACTGGTTTCCTGCACGGCGTCGAGGTCGATCGGGCGTACCGTCGGGCGGACGTCTACGCGATGCCGTCGTTGAGCGAGCCCTTCGGCCTGACCGCGCTCGAAGCGGCCGTCCACGATGTGCCCGTGGTCGTCTCCCGCCGCTCCGGCGTCGCGGAGGTGCTTCGGGAGGGGTCGCTGATGGTGGATCCCGATGATCCCGAGGCGCTGGCGGATCGGCTGGCCGCGGTCCTGCGACGACGCCCCCTCGCGCGGCATCTCCGCGAGCGGGCCGCCGACGAGGTGCGGTCGGCGTCCTGGGACCGCGCCGCCGCGGCGTGCGTCGCCGTGCATCGCGATCTCGAATGACCGACGAGATGATCGGGGGCCGCGTCCGAGACCACCCGCGGACTCAGAACTGCGATCGAAAGGCGTGGTTCGGCGCGGCGCCGATCGCACCGAGCACCGCGGGGTGGGTCGCGATCTGACCGATGCGGAGGTTCGCCAGCGACACGTCGTGGATCCCGAGCCGATGATGCCGCCGCGTCAACTCCTCACGAAGCGGACCGAACATTCCCGCCGAGGCGAAGATCTCGGGGTCCTCGCGGAGTCGCGGACCACAGGAGTGCTCGAGCCAGTCCACGATGTCGCGGACGAAGCGAAGACGCATCTCCGAGTCGACGCCCTCGGGCACGCTGGGAAGCACATGCTCGTGCGTCGAGGACGACCGGCCGCCGAGTCGATGCGGGCGGCCCTGCTGCTTCTCGTCCAGCCACGACGACTCCAGGGTGCTCCCGGCCTCGGCGTGCCAGTGGCCCCCGGGAAGCCCTCGAAAGAGCACGAGCCGGGCTGCCTGCCCGTCCACGATGGCGATCCATCGATCCATGACGACACTCCCTGTGTCCGGGGGAGACCCATATGGCGAAAGCCCGGCACGACGCCGACCGAGGCGACGCACCGGGCGAGGGATCAGGGTGGGACTCGTGCCGCCCCCGGCGCGGACACGAGCCCCATCCCCTGTCCGTCCTCAGCGGCTGGCCACCGCGACCTGACGCCGCTTCTGCTTGTCGTCCTTCTTCGACTTCCCGTTCCGCACCTCGATGTGCCGGGAGGTCGTCTCGGGATGCTTCTTCACCCGGATCGTGAGCACCCCCTCGTGCTGCTCCGCCGCGACGGAGTCGAGGTCCGCCGACGACGGAAGTTCGATCCGCCGCGTGAACATGCCGTAGCGTCGCTCACAGTGATGGCGCCCGCCGTCGGTGCACTCGGACACCTCGCGCTTCTCGCCGTGGATCGACAACTCGTCGCCCGAGACCCGGATGTCCAGATCCTCCGGGTCGATGCCCGGCACCTCGGCGGTCACGAGGATCTCGTCGTCCTCCTCGACGATGTCGATGCTCGGCAGGAAGGTCCGTCCCCCGTCGCTCGTCTCCGGCCACTCGATGGACGGCATCCGATCGAGGACCCGGTCCATCGCATGGCGAAGCTCGATGAACGAGGACGGCAGATAGGTGTCGCTGCGACCGGCGAGGCCTCCTCGTCGCTGCCAGGGAATCAGATTCATGTCGTGAACTCCTTTCCGAACCGCATCGCGGTTCCCATCACGGTCCGGCCCGCGATCGCGGCATCCGGCCCCGCCCCCCGTCGGCGCGGGACGCCGGAAGCGCCGGTCACAGGCCGAACGGATATGTCTCCGGCATTCCCGCCGTCTCGTGCGACTCGAACGGGCGGATCGCGGAGGTCTCCTCGAACCACACGTACTCGTCGAACTGGGCGGGAAGCACCGCCTCGAAGTAGTGACTCAGCATCTCGGTCTCGGGCCGATAGATGACGCCGATCGCCCGCTGAAGCTTCGGTGCGAGCAGCGCCGACCGAACCTCGGGTGCGTCCGCCTCGCGAAGCGGGAGCGTGAAGGCCCGGACGCCGGACTCGTGGCAGATCCGTTCGTGGCTGTCCTCGTGCGACGGCCGGATCGACATCAGCCGCATGGCGCCGCCCCAGTCGCTCGCCGCGGCGACGGTGCCGCGATGCGTGCCGAATCCGATCGCGTAGGCGTCGTCGCCGTAATGACGCCGCACGAGCTCCCCGAGGTTCGTCTCGCCGCGGCGCCCCATCTCGGTGGCCGCGGCGTTGCCGATGTGGGAATTGTGGGCCCAGACGACCGCCCGGGCGTCCTCGCCGCGGAACCGCATCACCGACTGGAGGGTGTCGAACATGTGCCGGTCCCGCAGATTCCAACTGGAGGCCGACCCCTCGTGCATCGCGCGGTAGAACCGTTCCGCCTCCCGGATCACGGTCGCGTGTCGCGTGGTCTCGAACCAGTCCTCGCCGTCCCGGGCCTCGTACTCCCGACGGCGGGCCACCAGTTCGGCGAGGGTGGCCGCGGCCTCCGCCTCGCACGCCGCGACCTGACCTCCCGCGACCGCCCGACCGTAGGTGACGGGATCGCTCTCCCACGGGGCGAAGCAGGCGTAGCGGGTCCGAGCGACATCCGCCGCGGTGGGATCGACCCGTCGCAGATAGCCGAGCACCGCTTCGATCGAGTCGCGCAGTCCGTAGAGATCGAGACCGTGGATCGAGACGCGGTCCTCGGGTGCCAGCCGCGCGTCGTGCTCGGCCAGCCAGTCCACGAATCGCCGCATCTCCTGATGACGCCACATCCACGTCGGGAACCGGGTGAATGCCGGCGTGCGGAGGTACGAGCGGTCGCGGCGGCGGACATGCCGGTCGATCGCCTGCACGTCGCTCCAGTCGCCTTCGAGCAGGACGAGGTTGAAGCCTCGACGCTCGACCAGCTCGCGGGTGATCCTGGTCCGCATCTCCATGAACTCGCTGCTGCCGTGGGTCGCCTCGCCCAGCATCACCACCCGGGCGTCTCCGATGCGTTCAAGCAGCGGCCCCGGGTCGAACGACTCGATGGACCGGAAGGGCTCGCACCGGTCGGCGATCAGCGAGGCGAGACGATGACGGACGGGCGGTTCGACCCGCACCCCGGCGGCGGCGCGGCGCGGATCGAACCGGGCGTCCCCCGCCGCCCACCCCTGACCGCCGATCAACGGCACGAATCGAACCGGGCCGAGTTCGTCCTCCTCGAACGCGTGCTCGGCGATCCGTCGGATGCGGATCAGGGTCTGCTCGCCGGCGGCTTCTCCGACCGGCATCACGAGACGACCGCCGATCGCGAGCTGCCGGGCGAGCGGCCCGGGCACCGCGGGGCCGCCCGCGGAGACGAGGATCGCGTCGTAGGGAGCCTGCGCCTCCCACCCCAGCGTGCCGTCGGCACAGAGGACATGCACATTCGAACACTGCAGATCGCGAAGCCGGTTCGCGGCGTCGCGGGCGAGCGACTCGTGCCGTTCGATCGCCCAGACATCCGCGGCGAGCTCGCCGAGCACCGCGGCGGCGTACCCGCTGCCGGCCCCGATCTCGAGCGCCCGGTCGCGAGGACCGACCTGAAGCGCGTCGATCATGAGCGCCACCACGAACGGCTGGGAGATGGTCTGGCCCTCGTCGATCGGAAGCGGCGCATCGTCGTACGCGGCGTCCGCGAGATCGTCGGGCAGGAACCGCTCCCGTGGGATGGCCCGCATCGCCGCGAGCGTGCGGGGGGTGCGAATGCCCCGGGCCTCGATCTGCGTGGCGACCATGCGGTCCCGTCGTCGTTGCTGGGTGGTGGTGATCATCGTGCACTCTTTCACGGGAGGACCAGACGCCCGTCTCGCGGGGTGCGGGGGCTCCCCGGCCCCCCGCACCCCGTCCCGTCCCGCTCTCCTCAGACCGCGCCGAACGGATCGACCCGAAGCCCCGTCTCGTCCACCGATCGAACGCCCGGCGTGAACTTGGCGGCGTTGACGACGGCGCGACGCTCGGGCCACGATCGGACCGTGCCCTCGAGGCGGACGCGGCCATCCTCGGTCTCGATGCGAAGGTGCCCGGACTCGCGGATCGCCTGACGATCGAGGGCGGCCTCGATCTCCTGCCGGACATTGCCCGCGGTGGTGCGGACCTTCGGCTTCACGGAGACCTCGTTGGTGATGCCGCGCACGCCCTTGATGCGGCGGACGGCGCGGGCCGCATCGTTGCTGTGGGTGAGCGAGTCCACGGTGCCGGCCAGCGTCACCCAGCCGTCCCGCACGGTCGAGGTGATCGAGTCGGCGGGCGTCATGAGCTCCCATTCGAGCGCGTGACGCACGCGGTGGGCGATGTCGGTGTCGGTGATCCGCTGACCGGGGAAGACGACCTCGATGTCATTGGCGACATCGAGCACGCCGGCGACCCGATGGGCCGCCTCCTGGGCCGCGAGCTTGCGGGCGTAGGTCGGCACGGTCCCGGTGAGGGTGACCACCTGATGGTCGACCTCGACGCCCACATCGGTCTCGGAGACCCGGGTGTCCCAGGTCAGTTCGCGGATGACGTCCTGATGGATCTGCGAGTCGGTGCGACTCCTGGTGGCGACGGTCATGGCAGTGTGCTCCTGAGTGATGGTGTCGAATGCCGGCCCGAGGGCCGGGAATGGAGGGCGTCTTCCCCCGTGAGGGAAGACGCCCCCACGAGTCACCGCCGTCGCGAGGCGCCGCTTGGCGCGGGCTCGGTCGGGCGGTTGGTGGATGCGGTGGTCTTGGCGGTCGAGGCGGGCGCGGGCTGCCTGCCCGCCGGCTTCTTCTCCATGCCCGAGATCGGCTGCTTCTCGGACTTCGACTCGCCCGCGGGCGTGTGAGGCGGCTGCTTGCCGGACGGCTTCTTCTCGGCCGGCTTCTTCTCGGCCGGGTTCTTGCGGTTGTCGATCATGGCCTGCTCCTTTCAAGTCCCGCGGGTCGCGGGTGGGCCGTTTCGAACACGAGAGATCCTCGCGATCACGCGGTCCGACGACCATCCGAAAGGAACCCCAACGACCTCGTGCGAATCGCTCACGCCTCGGGAAGCGCCGATCGGGTACAGTTCCGATGCCACGGGAGGGACACGGTGATCGTTCGCCGTCGATCCTGGCTCCACTCGACCACCGTTCCGATGAACGATCGCGTCGCGCTTCCCGACGGCCCCGGACGCCGTTTCGTCCGGACCTCGGGTTCATCCCGTTCGGCGACCTTCGACAACATGACCTTCACCTCGCTCCGGCTCTCCGAGCCGATCCTTCGCGCCATCACCGCCGAAGGCTACGAACGTCCCTCACCCATCCAGGCCGGCGTCATCCCCCCCGCTCTCGAGGGACGGGACATCCTCGGCACCGCCCAGACCGGCACCGGCAAGACCGCGGCGTTCGCGCTGCCGATCCTCCATCGCCTGATGGCGAAGCCGCCGCGTCCGGAAGGTCCGCCGTCCACCGGTCCGAAGCGCCGCGGCCACAAGGGTCAGGGGTCGGGCCCCAAGGGTCCGCCGCGCGGCGACGGACGACTTCCGAGGGCGCTGGTGCTCTGCCCGACCCGCGAACTCGCCGCCCAGATCCACGAGTCGTTCGCGACCTACGGATCGCATCTCCCGCTCCGCCACGCCGTGATCTTCGGCGGCGTCGGTCAGGGGCGCCAGGTCTCGGCGATCCAACGCGGCATCGACACCCTCATCGCGACGCCCGGCCGACTGAAGGACCTGATGGGCCAGTCGCTGATCGACCTCTCGCGGATCGAGACCGTCGTCCTCGACGAGGCCGACCGCATGCTCGACATGGGGTTCATCCACGACATCCGACGGATCATGACCGTGCTTCCCGAGCGGAAGCAGACGATGCTCCTGTCCGCGACGATCTCGAAGGAGATTCGCCGGCTCGCCGACGACTTCCTGCACGATCCCGTGGTCGTCGAGACCGCGCCGGAATCGACCACCGCGGAGCTCGTCGATCAGCGGCTCTACCTCGTCGAGCGGAACGACAAGGCCACGCTGCTCATCCGGCTCTTCCAGCAGGGCGACATGGCCCGCACCCTGGTCTTCGTCCGCACCAAGCACGGCGCCGACAAGTTGACCCGTGTCCTCAAGAAGGCGGGCATCAAGGCCGAGGCGATCCACGGCAACAAGACGCAGGGTCAGCGAACCCGGGCGATGGACGCGTTCCGATCGGGGCGGATCGAGGCCCTGGTGGCGACCGATGTCGCGGCCCGCGGCATCGACGTGGACGGCGTGTCGCACGTGGTCAATCACGACCTTCCCGACGAACCCGAGTCCTATGTCCACCGCATCGGCCGCACCGCCCGCGCGGGCGCGAGCGGATTCGCGGTGTCCTTCTGCGATCGCCACGAGATCGAACTGCTTCGCGCGATCGAGAAGCGGACCGACGCCCGTCCCCCCATCGCCCGCGATCACGACGATCTCACCTACCCGATGCCCGCGGACGATGGCCGCGCCGCCGCCCGAGCGATGCGGGAGAAGCGGGCCGCGGCCCAGGCGAATCGGTCGCCCCGTCGCCCGCGAGACGGACAGGGTCAGGGGCAGGCATCACGACAGTCGTCGCCGAAGAGCGCCCCGGGCGAGGGAAGCACGCGGCCGCAGAAGCCGAGAAAGCCGCGGTCCACCTCGGACTCGAGCCGCGGGGACGCCGTCGGCGCGGACCGTTCCTCCCGGGAGTCCCAGACCGGCGGACGAAAGACCGGCGGCTGGAAGCCCCGCGGCGGCAACCGCCAAGGCGGCCCATCGGCGTCGGGGTCGCCCTCGAGCCAGAGCGGACAGCCGCCTCGGCGGGCCCGTCGCGGAGGGCGGGGGCAGGGCCGCTGAGCAGGCCGGCCCGCTCAGCCGGTCCAGTCGCCGAGCAGGAGCCCGAGGTCCGAGCCATCGACCACGCCGTTCCCGTCGAGGTCGGCGGGGCCGCCGGCGGTGCCGAAGGCCGCGAGGATGATGCCGAAGTCGGCGCCGCTCACCCGTCCATCACCATCGAGGTCGGCAGGCATGCCGACGGTGAAGCGATGGATCTCCGTGATCCAGCCGTCCGGCGTCTGGAGTTCACCCACCACCCAGAACGTCCGGTCGTCGGTGGGATCGACGGTCGCGTCGAAGTAATCCCCCCAGCGTGAGAGATTGTCACCGGTGTCCGGACTCGTGACGCTCGCCCCGATCTCGATGCCCGCAGCCATCGTGCCGAGCGGATCACTCGGGAGACGCCCGGAGATCTCGATGGTCGGATGCAGCGCAGGGCCGGAACGGCCGTGGACGATGCCGACCTGGCCAAGCCCGTTGACCGCCACCGCGGGGAAGAACGTGTGATCCCCACTCCCGTAGGGAAAGCCGCCGCCCTGCCGGAATCGCGGCGGGTTCTCGGCGACGTCGATCTCGTACCAGATCGCCGATGCGTCGCTGTCCCCAGTGAGCACACCATGATTCGTGCACCAGAGTCGGCCATCTCGGATGGTCGCGTTCATGATGCGGGGATCGACGATCCAGAGACCGGATCCGATCGGCGTGGTCGCCGTGGCATCGGCCTGGACCTCGATCACACTCACCACATCGGTCGTGACCGACGGATTCCCCGGAACCCCGTCGATCCGGCCGAGCTGCAGCTGATTCGCCGAGGACTGACGAACCACCCGGGCCTCGTCACCCGACCCGGGCGCCTGAGCCACCTGCCACGACGCGCCGCCAAGGAGCACGTCGGACCAGTCCGCGGGGGCGCCGGCGAGAGGACCGGCCTTGTCGATGACGCGAAGCAGCCCGCCGAGGAATCCCGGCCCCGGACCATCCCCGAGGCGAAAGAGGTTCGCCGTGATGTACCAGCCCCGCTCGTCGTATCCGAAGCCGGGGTAGTCCACCCAGTAGATGCTGTCCTGCGACTCGACCAGCGCCCACGTGCGGTACTTGAACCACAGGCCGTTCGGATCGTCGTCGTCGGAGACGGCGAAGGTCATCCACGACTCGCCCGAACCGCTGTAGTACTCCAGGGCGAGGATCACGTAGCGATTCACATGCGGATCGAAGAAGCACTTGGGATCGAAGGTGAAGGAACCGCCCCCGACCTCCTCGAAGAAACCGGGATCGCCGGTCGAGTCGAGGAACTGCTCGAAGACCGGCGTACCGTCCTTCTCGTACCACGCCACCTTCATGTTCACCGTCTCGACCACATGGTCGGGTCCGACCGCGATCGACGGATCGGGCGGTGACCACGGCGTCTGCGCGATCCCCGGAAAGCCCACCGATGGCGTGGCCCGGGCGACCTCTCTCGCCTCACCGGCCCGCAGCCCGTTGTCGGCGACCTTGGTCTCGATCGGCGGCTTCTTGTGCCTGGGAAGAAGCGTCGCGGGTCGTCGGGCATCACCTTCGAAGCGTCGTCGATCGATCGACCGGGAGAACCCCCGGGTGTCGATGATCGAGGGCTCGGTCCGGCCCGATACCGCTGCGACCCCGACCTCTCGGGCGAGGGGCGACGGGAGCGTGGACGGATCGCGGCCGGAGAGCGGCGGGTCGTCACCAAACGGCGACGCCACCGGGATCGCCGCGGCAGACTCCGTCTGCACACGCCACGCGATCCGGGGTTCGGTCCGACACCCCGCGACGAGGAGGGCGGCGAGGAAGGCGAGGGCCACGACCGGAAGCATCTTTCTCATGTGCCGGAGCATATCGACGGGCCGCTGATCGCCTGCGCGACTTCAAGAAGTCCGATCCCGCGGTCACGAGATCCGCCCGCGGAATCGCCGAAAAGGCCTCCGGACTCGGGAACACCCGTCTTCCGGGACGCTCGGTCGTGACATTCGGACCGCGCCTGATACAGTCGAGGCGACCGTATTCCATCAGGAGGACTCAGAGATGCCCCGAATCACCGCTGTCACCGGTCTCGTCGCCCTCGTGTCGATCACCCTTCCCTGCAGTGCGGGCGATGCCCCCGACACCTATGCCGGCGGCACCGCCCTCTGCGTGCTCCCGCAGGAGTTCGTGCTCGCTGGCGCCGTACCGACCGGCATCAACTTCGACTTCCCCGGCAATCCCGCGGTCCCGGTCGTCAACGGTGGCACCGCTCCGCTCTACGACCCGGTCACCAATCAGGTGGTCGGCTTCATCACGACCACCGCCGTCGACAACGGCGACGGCACCTGGACCGTCTCGACCGAGGCGCAGACCGCCAGCGGCCAGGCGTTCGTGCAGCCCGACGACAACGTGCTGGTGCCGACCGCGAACGGGCTGGAGGAGGCCACCGACCTGGTGCTCGACCTCGGCAACGGCTACGAGACCCCGGGCTTCCCCGTGGACGGCGTCATGTTCAGCGACCCTGCCCCCGGCGATGTCTTCGTCTCGGTCGAGTACTGGTACGAGCGGGTGGACGGCTCGCTGAACGTTGAGAGCACCTCGCTCACCGGACCGTTCATGAAGGCGAACGGCTTCACCTTCGCGTGGGGCTACTCGCTCGCCGAAGCCCGCACCTTCAAGCGCTTCGGCTACGCCTGCACCTTCGAGGCGAGCATGGACGCCTGCCCCGGCTGCCCGGGGGATCTGGACGGCGATTGCACGGTGAGCGGCGGCGACCTCGGCCTGCTCCTCTCGGCCTGGGGGTCGTGCGGGAAGGCCGGCGCGGGGTGCTTCGGCGATCTCAACGACGACGGTCAGGTGAACGGCGGCGACCTCGGCCTGCTTCTCGCCTCGTGGGGGACCTGCCCCTGATCGAAGCCGGGGAGCGATCGGCTCCGCCGCTGTCCGCCCCCCCCGATCCCCGTTCGACCGGACCGGTCGAGCGGGGATCGTGCTTCACGATGGGGACGACGCCTTGAGCATCCGGTAGAGCGGCACATCCACGACGAAGGGGCCGAACGGGATCACGGCCCCGATGAGGCCCGCGATCAGAAGCCCGGTGGAAAGCGGGATCCGCCGCCATCCGATGAAGAGCATCGCGACGAGACCGACGAAGAGAAGTCCGTGGATCGACCCGGAAATCGAGACCGCGGTCGCGCCCATCGGATGCTCGATCACCCGCTTCATGATCACCGCCCAGGCGAGCACCAGCGTGCTGGTGCCCTCGATGAGTCCGGCGAGGATGAGCAGACGGAGAAAGGCGGCGTCACGGACGGGCATGTGATCGATCACTCCGGAGAAGGACGGCGGACGATACCGCCGCAGAGACCATTCGCCCGCGATCGAACGCGGTATTCACCCCAGTACCGGTGATTCCGGCGCGCCCTCGTCGATGTGGTGCGTATGGACACCGCCGGGCCCCACGGGTCGATCGACACTCCCGGCACCCACTCATACCGAAGGGAACCGACATGACCTGCGATGAGCACGTCACGCCGACCCACCGGCCGTCAGGACGACGCGACGAGCAGAAGGTGCTGTGCGCGATGATCCGCCGATTGCAGAATCGCCTCGTCGGCGACCTCTGCAAGGACAAGACGATCCTGGAGGAGATCATGATGATCACCTCCCGCCTTCCGTACCCGGACCAGTCCTGCCCCCGGACCGATTGATCGGAATCCGCAGACTCCCGCTGAGCCGGTCATGATCGACCGCGGACCGGAATCCTCCCGAAAGGGATGATCCCGGTCCGCGGTCAGGCTCATTCCGTCCCCGGCCGGACCGGGCCGCTACATTCGCCCGCGGAGCATGCCGTGCCAGTACATGCGGGGAAGCCCGTACGCCTTGAGGGCGTACATGCTGTACCGCTCCTGCGACTGGTCGAAGGGGAAGCTCTCCGCGGGATTGCTGTCGTAGTCGAACTCCGCGAGCACCAGCCGACCGTAGCCGGTCACCAGCGGACACGACGTGTAGCCGTCGTAGTGACCGGTGAGCGGCGATCCGGCTCGGTGCGCCAGGAGATTCTCGACGAGCGTCGGCGCCTGCTTGCGGATCGCGGCGCCGGTCTTCGAGGTGGGCAGGTTGCTGCAGTCGCCAAGGGCGAAGACGTCGGGGTGGCGCACATGCTGGAGCGTGTGCTTGTCCACCTCGATCCACCCCGACTCCGAGAGCGGCGTGCCCTTGGTGACGTCGAGGGGACCCATCGGAGGCGTGACGTGCATCAGGTCGTACTTCATCACGACGTCG
>JAUIHC010000284.1 GCA_030432455.1 Phycisphaerae bacterium
GGGGCGGTCTGGAGCCGGGATCGGGGAACGCTGGTCGGGCAGTGACGCCGCTGAGTGACGAGCAACCCGCCGTTCCCGCGGCGGAGGCACCGCAAGGGGGCCTCCTTGAACCTTCTTGACCGCTGCGCGTGGGCCGTACGGCCCATGCTCGCTGTGTCGGGGGCTGACGCGTCTGAACCTACGGCCGACTCGCCCAACACCCGATTCCGCTCCCCCGTCTCCGGGGGAGGAGAATCGCGGCGCTGCCCGCCACCACGAAAGCGAGCATGGCCCGTACGGGCCACGCGCAGCGCTCAAACCAGCTTCCCGAACGGGCCACGCGCAGCGCTCAAACCTAATACACCACGAACGGCACCCGCTGGATCGAGCCTGATCGGACCGGGTCCATCCCGGGGGCGATGAACTCGACCACCAGGTCCGCGGACGCCGCGTCCAGGCGTGAGAGACCGATCGAGCCCAGATCGAGCGCCAGCGCATAACCGGGGCCGATGACATCGTCGATCGCCGCCCCGGCAAGGACCTCCGGGTCGAATCTCCACTGCGCCAGCGCCGGTGTCGTCGGTCCCTGGACGGGATCGAACGACCCGACCGGGTAGTACGTGAAGACGAGCATGCCTTCCGCATGTCGCGGCACCGGGTACGGCCGACTGAAGAGGTAGACGGCGACATCGAGTCGATTTGGAAACCCGTTGCCGGTCGTGTCCACGGGCATCTGCCCCTTGAGGAGCGACACCGCGTTGACCGGGGCGGCCGTGGGCGCGGGGTTCACCCGCCTCGGCTCCGCCGGGATCGGCCGACCCGAACTCGACTCGACCCGGTCGACGACGCAGCCGCCGAGGCTCGCCAGCAGCAGCGCCGACATCACGAGCCCCCCGATTCGCAACCGGATGTCAGCGCGACGCATCATCCGTGCCCTCCACGGTCGTCTTGCCGTCCGAGATCGTTTCGAACGACGCATCCATGCCGTCGCCCTCGCTCCGCAGACGACCCTTCCGGATCTGCTCGATGATCGACGTGTTCAGCGGCAGCTCGTCGACTCGGCGCCGCGTCTCCTCGATGAGCATGGAATCCTCGTTCGAGGTCACCACATGCGGCGTGAGCACGATCAGCAACTCGGTCCGAACCCGGGTCTCGGTCTCGCTGCGGAAGAGTGCGCCCAGGACCGGGATGTCACCGAGCAGCGGAACCTTCATGTCCCGTCGTTCGCTCCGCTCCTCGATGAGGCCGCCGAGCACCACCGTCTCGCCGTCCTTCACGGTCACCGTGGTCTCCGCCTCCCGCTTGTCGATGATCGGGCTTCGGAAGGTCTCGCTGATCTCGGTCGTCTGCTCGCTCAGTCGCGAGAGCGTCGGCCGCACCTGCATCCGGACGAACCCGTCGGGGTTGATCGTCGGCCGCACCTCGAGGATGACACCGACATCCTCCGGCGTCACCGACGAGCTCTGCGAGCCGAACTCGGTGGTCAGCGTGGAGTCGGGGAGTCGAACCTCCTGGCCGACCTGGATCCGGCCGTCCTCGTTGTTGGCGATCGTGATCGACGGGTTCGAGAGCAGCTGCAGGCGTCCCTGAGCCTCCATCGCGCTCAGCACGAGGCTCAGATCGCTGAAGCCGACCGAGAACGACCCGGTCACCGGCTGCCGGAAGAAGTCGCTGCTGGAGAACTCGAGACTCGACCGGAACGGGATCGTCCCGACCTTCTCGTTGAGCGTGACGCCGTAGTCGGAGTTCTCGTTGAGCGTGATCTCCGCGAGGATGACCTGGATGAGCACCTGCGGCGGATCGACGTCGAGTTCCTTGATGATCGACTCGACCTGCTCCATGTACCGCGGCGAGGCGTTCACCAGCACCGAGTTGCTCTTGGCGTCGCCGACGATCGTGACCTCGCGTTCGAGCAGTCGGGCGGCGGAGGGCAGCTGGTCGCTGTTGAGCGTCTCGACGAGCTTCCGCTGATCCTCGCTCACGAAGTCGCTCACCACGCGGGCGACCTCGTCGGCCTGGGCGTTGCGAAGGTTGTAGACCAGCGTCTCGCGCTCGTTGGCGTCCTGGGCGTCGAGTTCGGTGACGACCTCGGACACGAGTTCCAGGTACTTGGGGGTTCCCGAGACGATGAGCGAGTTCGTGCGGCTGTCCACGGTGATCGAGAGCGCCTGGCGCTCGTCGGGAACCAGCGTGAGATCGGTTCCGAAGGCCTGTCCTCCGTCGGGCAGCGGGGCCTCGCCGACGCCCGCGGCCGCCTCCACCACACCCCCCTCGCGCGGCTTCAGCACGTACAGACTGCCCTGCTGCCGAAGCTGGAAGAGATCGGTCAGGATCTCCGCCATCGCGTCGGCGTCGGCGTTGGCGAGCTTGAAGACCTCGATCTTCTTCGATCCGGTGGAGCTCGAGTCGAGGTCGCGAATCATCCGTTCGATGAGGGCCATCGACTCGCGGGGCGCCGACACGATGATGGTGTTGGTGCGGACGTCCGGGGTGAGTCCGATCGACTCGCGGATCGCGGTCGAGACCTCGACCTCGACCTCATCCCCCTCCTCGCCCTCGATCTCCCGCAGGTACCGCATCACGGTGCCGACGCGATCGTTGCGTCCGCGGCCCCGCACGCTCCCGCCGTTGAGCACCGTCTCGATGAGACCGACGGTCTCCTGGGCGTTGGCGCTGGCGAGCGGGATCTGCCGGACCTCCACCACCGAGCCGGGGCGTTCGGAGTCGAGCCGCGAGACGAGATCGCGGACCGCCGAGACGTCGGCGGCGGTGCCGGACACGAGGATCGCGTTGAGCCGATCGTCGGCGGTGACCCGGACCGAGTCCGCGCCGCGGCGACGGTTCTCGGCGTCCGCGTAGATCTCGTCCACGAGATCGACCAGCGTGCTCGCCCGGTTCCGGGCGACCGAGACGATCTCGAACGACTGACCGCCGATCCGATCCCGTTCGGCGTCGACGAGCAGATCGACGAGATCGCGCACGACCTCCATGTTCTCGTCGCTCGCCGCGACCACGAGGGCGTTGCTGCCGTCGAGCGGCTCGATCGACACGCGATCGGTCGGCTGGCTCGAGTCCCCGAGGCTCGCCATGCGATCCCGCATCAGCGACTCGAGGCGGGGGGCGAGATCCCTCGCCGATCCGCCATCCAGCGCGATCACCTCGATCTCGATCGCGGGGTTGAGCGGCGTGTCCTCCAACCGTTCGACGAGATCCTCGATGGCCCGCCGATCCTCGATCGTCCCGGCCACCAGCAGCGAGCCGGTCCGCGGGTCGGCGATGACGAGCGGGCGATCGCGGCGGGCCACGTCCGCCGGCACGCCCGCGTAGCGACGGTCCATGACCTGATCGATCGTCGAGGCGATGCGCTCGAGCCCGCCGCGGGTGACCGGAATCACGCGGATGTCGGCGGCGGCGCCGAGATTGTCCACGTCGAGGTCCTCGACCAGCCGCTCCACGACCGCCGCGGAATCGGGTCCCGCAGCGAGCACGAGGGCGTTCGCGAGATCGTCGGCGAGCACCAGCACCCGTTCCATCTCCGCGGTCTCGGGCTGCACGCGACGGAGTCGTTCGAGACGGGCGTCCATCATCCGCTGCACGAGCGGCGCGACCCGCGCGGCGCTCGCATGCAGCAGCGGCACGGTGCGGATCTCCTGAAGATCGACCGGCACCTCGGTATCGAGCTTCGCGAGGACATCGGCGAACAGGTCGAAGGTGCGGGCGCTGGTCGAGACGACGATCGCGTTGGTCCGCGGATCGGGGATCGCGACCAGCCGGTCCTCGTCCCGGCCACCGCGGGCCCGGCGTCCGCCCTCGATGATCTGCGTCGCCATCGTCGCGATCCGCTCGGCACTGCCGTGCTCCACCGAGAACACCCGGACGAGCGCCCCCGCCGAGGCGGCCTCGATGTCGAGCATGCCGACGAGCTCCTCGACCAGCGCGAGGTTCGGCGGACTCGCCACGACGACCAGCGCGTTCATCGCGGGTTCGGCCCGCACCAGCACACGGGAGAGCGGAACGAAGACATCGCCCTCGACCGCCCGATCGCCGCCCTCGCGAAGCGCCCGCATCCGGGCGACCTGGTTCTGCAGCGGCGTGGCCCCCGCGAGTTCGGTCCCGCCCTGCACGACCACCTCGTCGATGAGCTCGGCGATGTCCGAGGCGTCGGCATGCCGGAGCGTGATCACCCTGGGCTCGACCCAGCCGGTGCCGATCTCGGAGTCGAGCCTCGCCTTCATCACCTCGACGAAGGCGACGGCCGATTCCTTGCCCGCCGCGATGACGGTGTTGGTGCGGTCGTCGATCGCCAGCGCGACCTCCTCGAGCAGCGCCGCCCCGAGCATGCCTTCGGGCACCGCCGGCACCTCGCTGCCCGGCTGGACCGCGATCCGCTCGCCCTGCTCGAAGATGTCCTGCACGATCGCCACGAAGCGGTCCGCCGCCATGTTCTCCAGCGGGAAGATCTGCACCGTCACCGCCTCGGTCGTCGGCAGCCGGTCGAAGAGCCGGACCACCTCGGCGAGCGCCCGGGCGTTGTCCGGCGTCGAGCTGATGAGGACGGCGTTTCCGACCGGATCGGCGGTGACCCGGATCGGCACCGCGAGATCGAGTTCGATCGGACGCCCGTTCTCGCCGCGGATCGCGAGCCGTCGGATCTGCTCCTTGAGGGCGGTCGCGATCGGGTTGATGTCGG
>JAUIHC010000285.1 GCA_030432455.1 Phycisphaerae bacterium
CCACGGTCGGCAGGAACCGGCCACGACCGAGCTCGTGGAGCGGCTGGAGTCGCGGATGTTCGGCACGCCGCTCACGGTGCCGCAGTTCGTCCGGGTCGAGCTCTGCACCGGTCGCCGCGGCGTTCCCCGGTCGATCCCGTTCGCGGCGGAGATCCAGCGGCCACCGATGGAGGAATCGATGTTCCGTCGCATCGCGGAGGCCCTCGGCGAGTCCGGCGACGCGGTGGTGACCTTCGATGGATTCGGCGATCCGCTGCTGCACCCGCGTTTCGACGACTTCGCCCGCATCGCGATCGACGCGGGCGTCCGGTCGATCCGGGTGCGGACCGAGCTCGTGGTCGAGCCGGAGGTCGTCGATCGGCTGCTGGCGGCTCCGATCGACGCGGTGGAGATCGATCTCGACGCCGAACACGCGGCGACGCACCGCCGCATGCACGGGGGGCATCAGTTCGATCGGGTGCGAGAGAACCTGGAACGACTCATCGCCGGTCGTCGTCCGCTCGACGCGGGATCGGCGATTCCGGACGAGGTGCCTGCGGACGGTCGTCTCGCCCTTCCGTGGATCGTTCCCCGCATGCAGCGAGCGATCGAGACGATCGACGAGCTTCCGGAGTTCTTCGAGCGGTGGCGTCGTCGGCTCGGCACCGCCGTCGTGGACGGTCCGATTCGATGGCCGGCCGGACTCGGGGCCGCGCCGGATCCGCTCTCGCCGACACGACCTCCGCTTCGGTCCGATCGGCTGGTCGCGGCGACGCGGATGACGATCCTGTCCGACGGGTCCGTTCCGGTCTCGGAGACCGATCCGCTGGTCGAGGACCGGGTCGGACGCATCGGTGAACTGCCGATCCGTGAACTCTGGCGGCAGGTCGTCGAGGCCCGGCGCGACATCGATGTCGAGACTGGGGCGCCACCCGCGCCGATGCGGGCATGACGGGAGCAGGCATGAACGATGTGGAACGGATCGCGACCGCGGTGGTGATCGGCCGGGCCGGCAGCCGAGGGCTTCCGGGCAAGAACGCGATGCCGGTCGCGGGGGTGCCGATGATCGCCCGCAGCGTCGGGCACGCGGTCGAGTCCGCGCGGGTCGGTCGCATCCTCTGCTCGACCGACGGCGAGGCGATCGCGGCAGCGGCGTCGGCGGCGGGCGCGGAGATCGTGAAGCGGCCGTCGCCGCTTGCGGACGATCAGGCCACGGTGGACTCGGCGGTGCGGCATGCGATCGAGGCGTCCGGCGATCGTGCGCCGATCGTCGTGATCCTCTACGGCAACATCCCCGTGCGTCCTCCGGGACTCGTGGACCGCGCGGTCGAGGCGCTGCACGCGTCCGGCGCCGACAGCGTGCAGAGTTACTCGCCGGTCGGAAAGCACCACCCGTACTGGACCTGCCGCCTCGACGAGGCGGGGCAGGTCTCCCAGTGGGAGCCGAACACCGTTCATCGACGGCAGGATCTTCCGCCGGCGTTCATTCCCGACGGCGGGGTCATCGCGGTGACCCGGACCTCGCTGTTCCGGGTCGATCCCGAGCGGCCGCACGCCTTCCTCGGCGACGATCGACGCGGGATCGAGAACCCGCCCGGGGCGGTCGTCGATGTGGACGACGAGATCGATCTGCTCGTCGCCGAGGCGATCCTCGCCCGACGGGCGCGGCAGGCCGGGGAGGATGCCGGATGAGTCCGACGGTTCGGATCCGTGAGCGGGTGCTCGAGGCGGGGTCGCCGACGGTCGTGATCGCCGAGATCGGCGTGAATCACGACGGCGACGCGGCGCGGGCGATCGAACTCGTCGAGGCGGCGGCCGATGCCGGTGCCGACGCGGTCAAGTTCCAGTGGTTCGAGGCGGATCGACTGGTCGGCGATGCGTCCGCGACCGCGGCGTATCAGCGGCGGGCGGGGGTCGCGGATCAGACGTCGATGCTTCGGGCGCTGGAACTCGGCGCGGACGATCTGGGCCGGTGCATCGAGGCGGCGCACGGTCGGAACCTCGCGGCGATCGTCACGGTGTTCAGCACCGAGCTCGTTCCGCAGGCGGCGACGCTCCCGTGGGATGCGTGGAAGACCGCGTCGCCGGATCTCGTCCATCGGCCGCTGCTCGAGGCGCTCGCCGGGGACGGCCGACCGATGCTGGTCTCGACCGGCGCCGCGGATCTGGACGAGATCCGACGCGCGAACGACTGGCTGGAAGGCTCGCCGGTGGCGTTCCTGCACTGCGTGAGCGCGTATCCGACCCCCGAGCCCGAGGCGGCGCTCGCGGGGATCGCCGCGGTCGCGGAGGCCACCGGCCGTCCGACCGGGTACAGCGATCACACCGCCGAGGAGACGACCGGAGGGTTGGCGGTGGCGGCGGGCGCGATGCTGCTGGAGAAGCATCTGACCTGGAACCGCGACGCCACCGGCCCCGATCATGCGGCGAGCGTCGAACCCGACGGGCTTGCGGCGTATGTCGCGTTCGTCCGGCGGGCGCACGCCGCCCTCGGTCGCGCGGGCAAGCGGGTCGGGTCGATCGAGACGGATGTCCGACGGGTGGCTCGCCAGTCGATCCGCGCGGCGCGGTCGCTGTCCTCGGGCACGGTGCTGGCGCTCGCCGATCTCGTCGTCAAGCGTCCGGGCGACGGGCTCGAGCCGTGGCGGATCGACGAGGTCGTCGGACGGCGGCTGGTCGGCGATCGTCCCGCGGATGCGGCGATCCGCGAGGAGGACCTCGGGTGAACCGACGCGTCACCATCGTGACCGGCACCCGCGCGGAGTTCGGTCTGCTGCGATCGACCATCGACGCGGTGGCGGCGCACCCGGCGCTCGAGTGTCTGGTGGTCGCAGGCGGGGCGCATCTGCTTCCGCCCGCCCGCACCATCGAGGAGGTCCGTCGGTCGCTTCCGGACGGCGCCGTCCTGTCCGCGGAGGTGCCGATGCAGGATCCCGATCGGATCGGCCGTGACGCCGACGCCGCGGCCCTCGGACGCGGGGTCTTGGGATTCGCGGAGGTCTTCGCCTCGCTCGACCCCGCGGCGGTGGTGGTGCTCGGCGATCGGATCGAGGCGTTCGCGGCCGCGTCCGCGGCCTCGATCGGCGGACGGCGGGTGGTGCATCTGCACGGAGGCGACCGGGCCGAGGGCGTCGCGGACGATGCCATGCGACACGCGATCACCGCGCTCTCGCACCTCCATCTGGCCGCGACCGAGGAGAGTGGGGCGAGGATCCGGCGACTGGGCGAGGACCCGGCAACGGTGCATGTCGTCGGGAGCCCGGCGGTGGACGGACTCGACGCGATCGCGACCCTCGATGATGAGATGTTCGCGGCGCTCGGCTCGCCCCGCACCGTCGTCCTTCATCATGGATGCGGACTCGACCCGGCCGCGGAGTCCGCGTGGATCGATGCGACCCTCGCGGCGGCCGCGGCGCACGGACCGACCGTGGTCCTCTCGCCCAACGCGGATCCGGGAAGCGATGTCGTCCGGGATCGGATCGACGCCGCGGTGGCGGGGATGGCGAGCGGTTCCGAGGCCGGGATCATGCGTCGCGACCACCTTCCCCGCGAGACCTTCGTCGCGCTTCTGCAGCGGATCGACGCGATCGTCGGCAACTCGAGCGCGGGCCTGATCGAGGCCGCGATTCTCGGATGCCCTGCCGTGAACCTCGGCCCGAGACAAGGCGGTCGGGAACGCCCCGACTCGGTCATCGACATCGAACGACCCGATCCCGCCGCGATCCAGAGGGCGATCGAACACGCCGCACGGGCGCCCCGCACCACCACCCACCCCTATGGCGAACCCGGCGTCGGAGCCCGCATCGCGAATCTGATCGCCAAGGCCATCAAGACCCCCATCGACAGAAAACGCCTGGCCTTCTAGACCCACGCCCCATTCTCCATTCTCTCCCCCCCCTCCCTCCCCTCCCCCCATGCCCGCCTTCGAACTCCCCCTGCTCATCACCACTCCCGACGACTGGGCGGTGCAGGCGCTCGCCGAGCCGTGTGCGCTGCTCAACGACCATGCGCACCTCGAGAAGAAGGCGGCCCAGAACGCCCTCGAACTGCTGCACCGCTGGCCCGAGCCGTGTCCACCGGAGAACTGGGTGGTGGCGATGACCGCGGTGGCCAAGGACGAGGTCGAGCATCTCGCGCTGGTCGTGCGGCTCCTGTCGCGGCGAGGTGGTGCCCTGACCAAGTCGCATCGAAACGACTACGCCGCGGCGCTGCGCGGACTGATCCGCGGCGGCGGCGAACCGGAGACCATCGACCGGTTGATGGTGTCGGCGCTCATCGAGGCCCGATCGTGCGAGCGATTCGAGATCCTCGCCCGGGTCTGCACCGACGAGAAGCTGGCGACCGTCTACGGCGGCCTCTGGGCGAGCGAGAAGGGGCATTACCTCTCGTTCATCGATCTTGCCCGTCAGGTCGCGGCCCGACAAGGGGAGGAGGCGGCGGTGGAGTCCCGCTGGCAGCAGATGCTGGCCGCGGAGGCCGACATCATCGTGGCGCAGCGGCCCGGACCACGCATGCATTCCTGGGTGGGTTGACGCCCCGTGCCGGGGGTCCGGGAATCTCCGCTCGTCCGGACCATCCACCCCAGACCGCTCAACATCGGTCCTCCTCGCGTCCGACCGAATGCCCGCGATGGATCCTCGGCGTCGAGTCGCCGACGACCCCCGGGCGTCCCCCGGGAG
>JAUIHC010000286.1 GCA_030432455.1 Phycisphaerae bacterium
TGACCGATCTCGACCTGGAGGTTCCGGCCACCGGGGCGGGGGCGGACTCGTGACGCCGTCTCCCGTCGAGGCCGACGCCGAACTGCTCGCCCCGACCGCGGAACTCGCGCTCTTCGTGGGTGGCGCGCTGCTCACCCTGCTGGTGATCGCCTTCGTCACGATGCTCGTGATCTCGATCGTCCGCGAGGAACGGGCGATGAAGACCGCGCAGACGCCGGAGGCTCGACTCGGTGGCGACGACCCCGACCTCTCGCGTCGGGGTGATGATGGAGAGGGCCGATGAACGACGATCGACGAGTGCGGATCACCGAGGTCGGGCCGCGGGACGGCTTGCAGAACGAGTCCGTGATCGTGCCCGCCGCCGACAAGATCGCCCTGGTGGATGCGCTCTCCGCGGCCGGATTTCCCGAGATCGAGACCACGAGCTTCGTGAGTCCGAAGTGGGTTCCGCAGCTCGCCGACGCCGCCGAGGTCATGGCCGGGATCGCCCGACGGCCCGGGACGCTCTATTCGGCGCTGGTCCCGAACGAGAAGGGGCTCGCCCGCGCCCTCGAGGCCGGTGCGCAGAAGCTCTCGATCTTCACCGCCGCGAGCGAGTCGTTCTGCGGGCGCAATCTCAATGCCTCGATCGCCGAGTCGATCGAGCGATTCTCGCCCGTGATCGCCGCCGCCCGCGACGGCGGGCTGCCGCTTCGGGGCTACGTCTCGTGCGTGGTCGAGTGTCCGTACGAGGGCCGCATCGCCCCCGAGGCGGTGCTCGGCACCGTGCGTCGCCTGCTCGACGCGACCGACGGCGAGATCGAGATCGCCCTCGGGGAGACGCTCGGCGTCGCGGTGCCCGAGGAGATCGCCCGGGTCCTCGACGCCGTCGCGGTGGCGGTGCCGCCCGCGGCGGTCGATCTGCATCTGCACGACACCCGGGGATTCGCGCTGGCCTGCGTCGATCGTGCCTTGTCGCTCGGGGTCCGTGCGTTCGATGCGAGCTGCGCGGGGCTCGGCGGATGTCCGTACGCCCCGGGAGCCTCCGGCAATCTCGCGACCGAGGATCTTCTGGCGTTTCTCGAGCGGGGGGGGTGGGTGACCGGCGTGGATGCCGCCGCGGTCGAGATCGCGGGGCGACTGGCGTCACGGCTCACCGGGCGTCCGCGTCGGGTGCGATCCCTCGCGTGCGATGCGGTGAGCGAGGGCGAGTCGTCCGACTGAGCCGGTTCGTTCGTCGCGTCAGCCCGCCGCGGCGAGATCGTCGTCGATCTCCATGATGCCGGCGCCGAGCCGGATCGTCGGGTCGCGATGCAGCGTGCGTTCGGCGATCCGCCAGCGGCTCCCCGAACGCGACCCGTGTCGCACGAGTCGTCGAACGTCCAGGCCACGCTCGTCGAGCACCACGCCCAGCGCCGGGCCGGGCACGCCGAAGCATCCGGTGTTGATGATCGTGCGGCCGCCGATCCGCTCGATCCCCGCGCGATGGGTGTGGCCGACCAGCACCACGGAGGCGGACGGTGCGTGGGCATCGGCGAAGCGGTGCATCCGACGGGCGTGCGAGAGCCAGAACCCGCCGATCGAGGCGATCTTCCACGGCTTCCTGAGGGCCGCGAGCGGCGTGGTGGGGCGGCCGAGATCCCCGAGCGCCTCGCACTCCGCCTTGGCCGCCTCGCGGGCCGCCTCGAAGGCCGCCTCCAGCGAGTCGCGACGATCCTCGGGAATCGCGGCGAGCACCTCGCGATGTCGGGCGCGGATGATCCCGGCCGCGTCCGACCACGGGGCGAGCGACTCGTGCACGGCGTCGCCGTGCGTGACCAGGAGCCGCCCTTCGGCGAGGACCAGATGCCGTCGCGGGGTGAGTTCGGGGTCGTGGTTGCCGGCGAGCACCACGAGCCGGGTGTCGCTGCGTCCACATCGCGCGCGGAGCCGATCGAGTTCGCGGGCCGCCGCATCGGTCCATTCCGCCACGTGCAGTTCCGCGACATCGCCGTTGATCACCAGCGTCGAGACGCGCTCGACGAGCTCGTCGAGTTCGTCCGCGGTCGCGACCATCCCGGTCCGGCCGAGATGGACGTCGCTGATGAACAGGGTGGGTCGGGAGTCGCTCACGCCTCCTCGTCGTCGGCTTCCGGATGCGGGCAGCGTGAGCGTGCTCCGGGACCGAAGCGCAAAGCGTTCTTCCCGGACCTCTTCGACTCCATCGCCAGTTCGTCGGCCTTCCGAAGAAGGGTCGTCCCGTCGAGCCCGTCCCACGGGAAGGTCGCCAGCCCCGCCGAGATGCTCAGCGAGCCGTCGGCGTCGAGACCGAGCTGCGGGAACCGAAGTTCGCAGACCTTCGCCTGGAACCGATACGCGATCGCCTCGACCGACTCGGGCGGCGCCGACCGCTCGGCTCGCGGCCCTTCGGTGTCGCTGAAGATCACCACGAACTCGTCGCCACCGATGCGGAAGACATGGTCGCCGCGGCGGATCGTGCTGCGAAGCAGTTCGACGGTCTCCCTCAGGACCTGATCGCCCGCCTCGTGGCCGTAGCGGTCGTTGTAGGTCTTGAAGTTGTCGATGTCGAAGACCATGAGCGTGACCAGTCGGCGTTCGTTGCCGGCGGCGACGAGCGTCTCCTCCAGAACCCGGTCGAAGGCCCGACGGTTGCCGGCGCCGGTGAGTTCGTCGGTCTCGGTCAGGGTCTTGAGATCGCGGACGTGACGCTCCAGTCCCATCCAGACCGCAAGCCACGAGGCCCAGGGGGCGAGGGCCGCGGCGCCGACGGTCGAAGAGACCAGCACGCCGAGATGCCGATCGTCATGCACCACCGCCGCGGTCGCCCGGCCGTCCTCGCCGAGCGTCTCATCAGCCAGGAGAAGGTGCACGTCGGGCGTGCCCAGATGGGCGCGGATCATCGCGAGGCTCGTGGACCGCAGGTTCCCGTCCTCGCTCATGATCTCGGACACGAGATCGACGTCCCCAAGGTGCTCCGAGGGCGTCATGTCGTCGCGCTCGTCGCGCTCGTCGGCCGTCGGTGCCTCGATGTCGTGCGGACGCGATGGCGAGGGCGAGGGCGAGGGCGTGATCGAGGTCGCGAGGACGTCGGGAATCGGCGTTCGTCGGACCGGCTGGTTCGGCGCGTCGTGTCGGTCGAGCGGATCCAGCGGGTGCGGGGATCGCTCGATCTCCGCCGGGCGGGGCGGGACGAGTCCGTGGTCGATGCCGAGGGCCCGTCCCAGTCGGGAGGGCGGGTCGGACATCTCGACCGCGTCGTCGAAGCCGGCCGCGAGGGCGGCCTTCATCGCGTCGGCGCGTCCAGTCGGGGTCATCAGCACGAGTCGGACCTGCCGATCGCAGAGGTCGAACGCCTCCACGATCCTCGGCGCCGAGAAGTCGGGAATCGTGATCGGCACCACCACCGTGTCCACGTGGTCGCGGGCGGTGGCGAGACCGACGTGGGCGACGGCCTCGTAGACATCATCGACGGTCTCGACGCTCTGCGGGGCGAGATCTCGCAGCATGTCGAGGGTGTCGCTGCGTTCGATCCCGCTCTGCACGACCAGAATGCGGGGTCGCCGACGGGTCACGGCCTGTCCGACGGGGGTGGATCCGTTCATGAGGGCGGTCGTCCTCCGAAGTCGGGACCGCCCGACTCATCCTCGAAGTCGTCGGCGTCGTCCTCGAAGCCCTCGAAGTGGGCGAGGAGATCCTGAAGTTCGGCCTGCGTGAGATCGCCGGGTTCGCCGGCATCACTCGGGGGGAACGCGGCGTCATCGGGCTCGGCCTCGGGCTCCGATTCCGGGGCGATCGGGTTCGGCATGGCGGTCTCCCCGGCGCCCTCGGACCGAACATCGCCGGCGTAGATCTCGATCGCGATCCGCTCGGTGCAGACCCAGATCCCGACCGCGGGCATCAGTTGCCGGATGGTGCCGAAGAGCGGATTGAGGTCGTCCCAGTGATCGCGATTGACCACGACGAGGATGGACTTCTCCGGCTCGAGCGGCGGCCACTCCCCGTCGAGAGTCTCCTCGCGAATGCGGCGATCCCGTTCCAGCCCGGCAAGCCGGGCCAGGGCGAGCAGGGGATGCTCGGCGCGGATGAGGCCCTCCTGACGCGGGCAGCGGTCGCGGAGGAGGTCGATCAGCGGCTTTGGAGGAATCTCACCCGGAGAGACGAGAATCACGCACCTCGTGCGCAGATGCTCAGACTCCAGCGGGTTGGACGTGGACGACGTCACGATCGATCCTCCCGAGGCCGAGTCTAGCACCGGTCCCGAACGATGCTCCTCGAACCGGACGAAGCGGGGCACTGGCCGGCTGGTTGGGGTGGTTCGGAGGTCGCTATCGGAACCGACGGCCGAGGCGGGCGGGGTGGAGCGGGTCATCGCGACGCCTCCGCGGCCCGTATCAGGGCGTCGAAGACCGCGGCCCCGGTGGCCGGATCGTCGGTCCGCTCCGGATGCCACTGCACCCCGACCCGGAAGGCCCGATCGGGATCGCGGATCGCCTCGATCACGCCGTCCGGCGCGGTGGCCACCACCGCAAGCCGCCCCGGATCCGTCAGTGCCTGCCGGTGATGGCTGTGGACCGATCCGGTGAACTCGCCCGCGATGGGATGCCGGCCGCCGTTCCAGTGCTCCTCCGCCGAGGGCAGCGTGTCGGGCAGATGCTGGTCGAGCCGCCCGCCGGCGT
>JAUIHC010000287.1 GCA_030432455.1 Phycisphaerae bacterium
TAGGATGGGGTTCCGACCTCTGGTCGTCTCGACATCGCGTGCCCCCCCGGGGTGCGAAGGGTCGCGGACTCGAGGGTCCGGACGAGTGGTGGACCCGGGGGCGACGCCCGGGCGCCGGCGGCACGAGGGAACGGCGGATCCAGCATCCACGATGATTCAGGCTCGCGGCATCACCAGACGATACGGCCGGTTCACCGCGGTTCGGGACCTCGACCTCGATGTCCCGGAGCGGGTCGTCTGCGGCCTGCTCGGTCCCAACGGGGCCGGAAAGACCACGACGATCCGGATGATCACCGGCATGCTTCCGCCCGACGCGGGCGAGCTTCGCGTGGTCGGCCGGCGGATGCCCGAGGAGCGGCGGGCGGCCCTCGCCCGGATCGGCTATCTCCCCGAATCGGCGCCCTCGCACCCCGAGATGCGGGTCGCCGAGTACCTGCGATTCCGGGGGCGGCTGCTCGGACTCGATCGAGCGGCCATCGGGCGGGGCATCGACTCGGCGCTGGCGGCCTGTGATCTTCGGGATGTCGAGCGGCGCCTCGTCGGCCAGCTCAGCAAGGGCTACCGGCAGCGGGTCGGGCTCGCGGCGGCGCTGCTGGGCGATCCGGCCCTGCTGGTGCTCGACGAACCGACCGTCGGACTCGACCCCCGCCAGCTCCGCGACTTCCGAACGCTCGTCCGACGGCTCGCCGAGGAGCGCACCGTGCTGCTCTCCAGCCACATCATGCAGGAGATCGAGGCGGTCGCGGATCGCGTGGTCCTCATGCACCGAGGTCGCAAGCTCGCCGACGACACCGTGGCGGCGTTCCGCGATCGGGCGGGCGGCCGGACCTGCGGTCGCGTCGAGGTCGGGGCGGGCGGCGTGGCGAGGATCGCCGAGGTGATCGGGGGCCTCGCCCTCGATCCGCCGACCGCGACGCTCGACGACCGCGGCCACGCCCGGTTCACACTCGACGGTCCCGATCGCACCGAGATGCTCGGACGGGCGTTCGCACAGGCGGGGCTCGCGGTGCTCGAACTTCACCACGAGCAGGCGGGGCTGGAGTCGGTCTTCCTCGATCTGCTCGACCGCGAGGCGGTCGCGGAGGGCGGGGCATGAAGGGCGTCCGGGCGATCGCGCGTCGGGACCTGCTCTCGACCTTCCTCGTGCCGACCGGATGGATCGTGCTCGCCGGCTGGGCGCTGGTCGCGGCGCTGGTCTTCGTCTTCGCGACCTTCCGCGAGGGGCAGCCCGCGACCCTGCGGGCGGTCGTCTCGATCGCGGGCTGGGCGCTGGTGGTGGTCGCCCCCGCGATCAGCATGCGGAGCTTCGCCGAGGAGGCGAGGCTCGGAACGCTGGAGGTGCTGCTCACCTCGCCGCTCGGGGCGATCGAACTGGTGCTCGGCAAGCTGCTCGCCGCGATCGCGGTGCTGGCGGTGCTGGGCCTGCCGATCGTCGCCCTCGGCGGCGTGGCGGAGCTCTACGGCGACCCCGACCCGGGCGAGCTCGCCACCGGACTGCTCGGGCTCATCCTGAGCGGCACGGCGCTGGTCTCGATCGGCATCCTGGTCTCGACCCGGACCTCGAGTCAGGTCGTCGCGTATCTGGTCACCTTCTTCGCGTGGTTCGCGATCATCCTGCTCGCCAAGGGCCTGCCCGCGGTGGTGCCGGAACTGGTCGCGGGCGAACTCGGCGATCCGACGCGGCTCCTCGCGTGGTTGGACCGGCTTCGATCGCTCGATCCGCTGATGCGGCTCGACGACTTCGCGATCGGACTGCTCGACACCGGCAACATCGCGTACTTCCTCGCGATCATCGTCTTCTTCACGATCGCGTCCGCGGTGTCGCTCTCGGCGCCGCGTCGCCCGCGCCCCGCGGGCCGCGGGCGACGCCTGCTCGGCGGCCTCGCGACGGTCGTCGGACTGGCCGGGGTCGCGGTCGCGTCGGTGGCGGGGACATCGCTTCTCGAGGCGCCGGCCCTGCGGTTCGAGGCCGACCTCACCAAGACCCGCGCCTACTCGCTGCGACCGACCACCATCGACCTGCTCGAGTCGCTCGAACCCGGCTGGTCGATCCGGCTGCTGGTCGCCGAGGACGACACCGACCCGGTGACGATGCGACTCGTGGACGAGGTCGTCTCGCGGATGGACGCGACGACGCCCAACCTCGTCGCGGAGCGGATCGACCCGGTCGATCCCCGATCGGTCGGACGGTACGAGTCGTTCCTCGAGGAGATGGTCGAGCGCGACCGTGACACGATCGAGGTCTGGAACGCATCGATCGAGCGGGGGCTCGCCGCCTTCGAGTCGCTGCGGGAGCTCGGCCGCGGACTCGCCCCCTCGGCGGCGGAGACCGTCGCGTCGCTCGGCCCCGACGACCCCGCCCGCGCCGCGGTCGAGCGGATCGGACTCGTGCTCGGCACGCTCGCCGACGAGGGCGGCGCCTTCACCGACTTCGTGAACGACGCGATGGCGAGCAACGCCCGCCGTCCGCTGCCCGACTGGCGACTCGCCCGGGCGAGCGTGGCGGGCAACGACGCGACCTACGCCACCGAACTCGAACAGCTCGCCGACACGCTGCGGGCGTGGTCGATCGACCCGGCCATGTCGCCCGGGGTCCGCCGCTGGGCCGACGAGATCGTGCTGCCGGTCGAGGAGATCGCGGCCGACCTGCGACTGGCGGCGAGCGATCTCGAGACGCTCGAGACCCGAACGCCGCTCGCGATCGCGACCCTCGCGGCGTCGATCGAGGCGGGCGACCTGGCGATCGTCGACGGCCCGCGCGGCTCGGTCATCATCCCCGCATGGCAGTTGTTCCCCGCGAGCACGGTGCGGGGCGGCGGGGACGGCGCGGTCATCGGCTTCGATCGACGCTTCCAGGGCGAGGAGACGCTCGCCGCCGCGATCCGGTCGCTCCGGATCGGGGCGATGCCGCGGGTCGTCGTCGTGCACGCCGAGGACCGCACGATGCTCCGGCCGACCGACGAGGGCATGGAGGTCGCGGGCATCGTCGATGCCCTGCGGACGGCCCGGTTCCAGGTCGAGGAGTGGATGCCCGGCCGCACGCCGCGTCCGGCGACCGATCCCGACCGCACCACGGTCTGGTTCGTGACGCCGCCGCTGCAACGAACCGGTCTGGAGTATTCCGAGTCGGAGCGGGCGCTCATCGACGCGACGATGGCGCTCCTCGCCGAGGGCGAGCCGGTGATGATCACCTTCGCCCGCAGTCTGCTCCCGCTGGTCGGTCAGGCCGATCCGTGGGCGACGATCGCGGCGGGCTACGGCGTCGAGGTCGACACCGGACGGGTGATCTTCGAGTGGAGCCCGGATCTCGCCGACGGCGGGGCCGTGCGGACCTGGCAGGAGATCGACGCGCCGCCCGCGTCCGGCGAGGGGCCGGCGGCGGCGGTCGCCGAGTCGCTCCGCGGCAAGCGGCTCTTCCTCTCGCACCCGACGCCGATCACCGTCGATCCCGAGGTCGCCGGCCGCGTCGGGGTGCTCGCGGAAGTCCGGCCCGGGCCGCTTCGCTGGATCGAGTCCGACTGGCGGGGCGACGGGGCGTCGATCACCGGCCCCTCCGACGACGGACGGCTGGAGGGATCGGTGCCGGTGGCGGTGGCGATCGAGGTCCCGGGCGGGTCGGGACGACCGCAGCGCGTGGCCCTGATCGGCTCGGGCGGCTGGGGGCTCTCCGCGATCGTCAACGAGGCCGGAACGCTCGGCGGCGATCGCGTGGTGCTCGCCAATCCCGGCAACCGTGAACTCGCACTCAGCGGCATCTCGTGGCTCGCCGGACTCGACGAACTCGTCGCCACCGCGGCGTCGGGCCGCGAGGTCGCCCGCTTCGAGGGCGTGACCGAGTCGGCCCGCACGACCTGGGGGCTGCTGCTGCCCGCGATCTTCGGGGGTGGACCGCTGGTCCTCGGGGCGGTGGTCTGGTCGATCCGGAGGGCGGGCCGATGAGCATGCGTTCGATCGTGATCGCGTGGATCGTGGCGGTGGCGACCGTGGTCGCGAGCCGCGTCGCGTGGCGGTCGGCGGACGACCGGACCGAGGCGGTCGAGGCCGCGTCGCGGGTGCACGCCGAGGCGATTCCCGTGGACGAGGTCGATCGGGTGGTCGTCGATCGGCAGGACCCCGACGGCCGCGAGGTGCGTCGCCATGTCTTCGAACGGGGGCCGGAGGGCTGGCGACAACTGGAACCGTTCGAGGTCGCCGCCGAGGGATTCGCCGTTCGACGCCTCGCCGTCGCGGCTGCGGATCTCGCGGCGACCCGCCGCACGCCCGTCGCCGAGGTGTCGGGCGACGCCGACGGACTCGCACGGCTCGGACTCGATCCGCCCGATGCCCGGATCGAACTCTCGTGGCCCGGAGGGTCCACCGCGATCGAACTCGGATCCCGGACGGTCGCGGGGCGGGCGTGGATCCGACTCGCGGGCGCCGACGACCTGCTCGTCGTCGGCGACGGACTGCACGAGCGTGCGGTCGACGACGATCCGCGGAACTGGCGGTCACGCCGACTCTTCCCCAGCGAGACCGAGGTCGTCGCGATCGACCTGCTGAACGGTCCGGTCACGACCCGGCTCGAACGCGACGGCCGCCGCTGGGCGATGCGGTCGCCGATCCAGACCCGGGCCGATCCCGAGGCGATCGACCGACTCGCCGCGGTGATCGG
>JAUIHC010000288.1 GCA_030432455.1 Phycisphaerae bacterium
TCCTCGCTTTCTCGGGACGGGGGGAGCGGGGAGGCCGTTCGGCCCCTCCTCGCTTTCGCGGGGCGGGGGGGTGCGGGGAGGCCGTTCGGCCCCTCCTCGCTTTCTCGGGACGGGGGTGCGGGGAGGTCGTTCGGCCTCTGAGCGCCTCCCACACCGGGAGTGTCGAACGCTCCGTTAGGGTGCTCTTCGGAGGTTCTTCCATGTTCACGACTCGTCGCTGCCTCGCCCTTCTTCTGCTCGCCGGGCCGATCTGGTCGGCGGCGCCCGCCGTCGCCGCGCCGCCGGCTCGTCACTGGACGATCGATGGTGACACGCTGACGCCGCTGCCGGTCGAGACCCGCGAGGTGCCTCGATCTTCGGTCGAACACGGTCTCCGTCTGTCCGGTCGCGGGACCCCGTTCGTCGTCGCGCCGCGGATCGATGCCCTGCCGGATGGACTGCCGACCGACGCGATCACCGTCGAGGCGTGGGTCGCGATCGATTCGCCGCGGCGATGGGGCGGCGTCGTGGGGGCGATTCAGGACAACGGCGACGCGGAGACCGGATTCGTCCTCGGGTACGGCGAGGGCGCGCCGTACTTCGGCATCGCGTCCGTCGGCATCGACGATGCGGACGGGCGACTCACCTACCTGACTGCGGATCGTTCGTGGGTGCCGGGACGGTGGCACCACCTCGTGGGCACCTATGACGGCACGGTGCAGCGGATCTACGTCGATGGCGAGCTCGCGGGCGAGAGCCGCGAGCAATCTGGGCCGATCCGGTTCGCGGGCGACGAACCGCTCGCGATCGGCGGCTATCTCGATCGCAACGAGGACCACGGTCTCGACGGGCGTCTGCGCGACGTGTCCATTCTGCCGGTCGCGCTGGACGCGGCGGCGGTGCGCCGTCGCTTCGAGATGCACGCCGAACTCGCGGCGCTGCCGCCCGAGCTCGACATGACGCTGTCGTGGTCGGTCGAGCCGTTCCTCTGTTGGCCGACCACCGAGGCGATGAGCGTGGTCGCCGAGACGACGCGCCCGTGCGCGATGGAAGTTCGGGTGCGAGACGAGGTCGGCAAGTACCTCCGCACCTTCCGGCACGACGACGCG
Organism: Phycisphaerae bacterium; assembly: GCA_030432455.1. GTDB lineage: Bacteria > Planctomycetota > Phycisphaerae > Phycisphaerales > SM1A02. The sequence continues at coordinate 1,089 of JAUIHC010000288.1, forward strand.
GCGGCGCTGCACGAGTTCCGCATCGAGGGGCTCGCGCCGAACACGAAGTACTTCTACCGGGTGGTTGCCGACGACTCGGGCGTCGAACTCGACGGGGGCGTCAAGACCTTCCGAACCGCTGCCGACCGAGGCGACGCCTTCACCTTCGTCGCGATCGGCGACACGCAGTCGCAGCCGCAGGTCGTGAAGCGGATCGCGGATCTCTCGTACGAGACGCGTCCGAGCCTTGTGGTCATCGCCGGCGATCTCGTTGGGACCGGCAGCGTGAAGAGCGACTGGACCGGCCATTTCTTCCCGAACATGCGTCCGCTCATCGACCGCGTCGCGATCATGCCGGTGCTCGGCAATCACGAGCAGGATGCGAAGCACTACTACGACTACATGAGCCTTCCGGAACCGGAGCGGTGGTACACGTTCCGCTACGGCGATGCCGACTTCTTCATGCTCGATGGCAATCGCTCGCTCGCCGACCAGTCGGAGCAGCTGGCGTGGCTGGAGTCGGCGCTCGCGGCGAGCGACGCCGAGTGGAAGTTCGCGGTGCTCCACCAGCCGCCGTGGACCAGCGACTCGAACGACTACGGCGACACGTACAAGGCGTTCTCGAAGCGGGGGGATCCCAACGCCCGGAACATCATCCCGCTGCTCGAACGGCACGGCGTGGACATCTGCTTCAGCGGCCACGTGCACGACTACGAACGGACCTTCCCGATCCTCGACGGCGACGTCGTTCCGTGGGACGAGGGCGGGGTGATCTACGTCACCACCGCGGGCGGCGGCGGGCACCTGGAAGACTTCGATCCCGCGAACACGCCGTTCGGCCATCGCAAGGCGAATCGGCATCACTTCGTGTATGTCGCGATCCACGACGGCATCCTCGAGTTCCAGGCGATGGACGAGGACGGGAGATTGTTCGATGTCATGACTCTTGACAAGCGGGACGGGCGCCGTGCGACGGCGCGGGCCGCTCGCGCCCGTGGCGTCGAGATCGCACCCCGGACCTCGACCTGGGCAGACGCGCCGGTGGAGTGACCGGACGCTCGGCCGTCCACTCAGCCGTCGATCGAGTCGGTCGCCGGATCGAGCCGTCGCACCCGAACCGAGCGGAAGTCCACCTCGACATCCATGTTCGCGTGCAGTTGCAGCGCGAGCGGTCCGACCCGGCGGCCCGGGTCGTCGCGAAGGCTCGCGGTCCGCACGCCGTCCACGAAGACGTCCACATCACCGCCGATCGCACGGACCCGCATCTCGAGCCACTCTCCGCCCCGGGCTCGGAGTTCCTCGATCATCGCGGGGTCGGGCTTGACGACCCACGCGCGGCCGCGGGTTTCGTAGAGACCGCCGACCTCGGGCGTCGGGTCGATCTCGGCCTGGAAGCCACGCACGCCGATCGCATCGCCGAGCTCCTCGACCCGGTGATAGAAGCCGGAGTCGCCTCTGGTGATGCGGAACGACAGAACCGCCTCGAAGTCGCCGTACTCGCGGTCCGTGACCAGCAGTCCGTGACGCGGATCGTCCTTCGTGATGCGTCCTTCGAGCACGCCGTCGTTCCAGGTCCAGGTGCCGCCGGGCAGGATGTGCCACCCGTCGAGGGAGCCGGGCACGAGGAGTTCCGTCCAGTCGTCCGCCACCCAGTCGTGATCACGGTCGAGTCCGAGCATTCGTCGATCGATGCGTCGAAACCGGATCTGCTCGTAGGGGTGCTTCTCGCCCGCCTCGTACAGGCAGGCGAAACCGGCGAGTCCCTTGGGTCCGCCGACGGTCGCGAGCGACGAATATGCGGACGGCCCCTCGTGCAGGACGGTCCCCTTCGACCAGGTGCGGCCGCCGTCGCGACTGCGTCGGACGGTCATCTTCTCCCGGCCGGTCTCGCTCGCGGGGTTGGAGAAGACGAGGACGCGTCCCCCGTGGGCCCCCACCATCGACGCCTGGCAGATCGGCTCGGGAAGCGCCGGATCGCGGACGACCTCGCCCCAGGTCTCGCCGCCGTCGGACGATCGCGACAACGCCCGCGCCCGCTTCGAGCGGTCGTAGTTCCGCATGTTGAGAAGCAGCGATCCGTCCGCGAGTTCGGCGACGGCGCACTCGTTCAGTTGATGACTCGGCGTCGAGCCGAGCAGCCGCCAGGTCTTCCCGTGGTCGTCGCTGCCGATCGCGTGCGAGTAGTAGTGCTTCGTGCCCGCCTCGATGTGGTCGCAGGGAATGACGAGACGTCCGGCGTGGTCACCCGACCGAAGCTGGATGCCGTTGCCGGGGCCGGTCGCGTACCAGGTCCAGTCGGGATGCTTGGTCGTGGCGGTGATCTCTCGCGGTTCACTCCAGGACGCACCGTGGTCATCGCTGGTCAGCACCCACACCGTGCGGGTGCCCTCGGAGGTTCCCGCGATGATCTCGCTCTCGTGGTCCTGACCCAGGTTGCGGGTCGAGAGCAGATGGATCGTGCCGGTGGTCGTGTCCAGCACCGGGCAGGGGTTGCCGCAGGTGTGCCCCTCGTCGTCCCAGACGATCTCCAGATCTCCCCAGGTCTCGCCGCCGTCACGGCTTCGCTTGAGGACGAGGTCGATGTTCCCGGAGTCGCCGCGGCCGCCGACGCGACCTTCGGCGAAGGCGAGGAGCGTGCCGTCCGCGGCCTCGATCATCGCGGGGATGCGGTACGTGTCGTAGCCGTCCTCGCCCGCGACGAACACCGCGGGATCGTCGTGGGTGGCGGCGGCGGCGGCGGCGGCGGAGACGGGGACCACCGCCAGGGTGACGAGCAGGACGGGGCGGACGACGGTGGGTCGGGACATCATCGCCCCATGCTGACCGCGAAACGCCCCGGCATCAAGCCGCGGTCGTCTCCGGGAACGTCCCGGGACGGCGATGACGCGGTGGCCCGGACCCGAGCGTGCACTGCACCACGATCGCCGGGAGCAGGGAGCACGCCGAGGCGACGCCCCAGATCCCCATCGTCTGCACCGCCCCGCCGGCATCGAGGCCGAGCGGTCCGGCGAGCGGCGGCAGGTGCACGGCGACGGCGAGCAGGACGAGACAGAGACCGATCGCTCCGAGCACCCAGGGATTCCTCATCACGTCGTTGTGCAGAGGGTGCGATCCGCGGCCCCGCATGTCGAGCACATGCCAGACCTGGGCGAGGCCGAGGGTGAGAAACGACGCGGTGACGGCCTGAGCGGGCGGAAGTCCCATCGGTCCCGATGCGAGGGTCAGGGCGAGAATCGTCGCCGCCGCGATCGCGACGCCCTGCCAGGCGATGGCGATCCAGTGTCGGCGCGACACGATCGGCGCATCGGCGGGTCGTGGCCCGTGGTGCATGATCCCCGCCGCGCCCTCACCGACGCCGAGGGCGAGGGCGGGGAAGACGTCGGTCACCAGGTTCAGGTACAGGATCTGAAGCGGCAGGATCGGCATCGGCAGTCCCATGGCGGTGGCGCCGAGCACCACCGCCACCTCGCTGAGGTTGCAGGACAGCAGGTAGTGGACGAATCGACGGATGTTCTGATCGATGACGCGACCGTGCCGGATGGCCCGGACGATCGAGGCGAAGGCGT
>JAUIHC010000289.1 GCA_030432455.1 Phycisphaerae bacterium
GTTCCGGAACACATGCCGCATGAGGACCACCCGGGCGGGGACGCCCTTGGCCTTCGCGGTGCGGACATAGTCCTGATTGAAGTTGTCGAGCATCGCGGCGCGGGTCTGCTTCGCCAGCACCGCGAAGCCGGTGTAGACGAGACACGCCACCGGCAGGGCGAGATGCCAGAGCGTGTCGAGCAGGTAGCCCGCGGAGAACGAGGAGGTGCCGTCGGGCCCGGGAACGAACGAGGGCAGGAAGGTCATGCCGTCCGCGTCGTTGGCGTGAAGACCCGACACCGGGAACCACCCGAGGTGCTGCTTGTCGGCGAGATAGCCGATCGCGAGCACGCCCGCCCAGACCGTGGGGATCGACCAGAACGCGACGAAGAGGGCTCCACTGCTCACATCGAACCACGACCCGCGATACCGGGCCGCGAGCATGCCCGCGGGAATCGCGATGAGGTAGATGATCGGCACGGTCACCGCGTTGAGCAGCAGCGTCACCGGCAGTGCGGTGAGGATGAGGTCCTTCACCGGACGACCCCGGCTGAACGCGGTCCCGAGATCGGGCCACGCGATGCTCAGATATCCGGGCACGATCGGAAGGCCGTCCTCGGGATACGGCCCCGCCTCGAACGCGGCGGCTTCGCGGGCCCGGGCCGCCGTGGCGACCGCCTTGGCGTCGAGGGCCGCGATCGCGGCCGACTCGACCTGCGACCACTCGGCGGAGGCCCGATCCGGCTCGCGGTCGGCGAACCGTCCGTGCACCGGCCGGCCCTTGTCCACGGCGTCCGACCACCGCTCCGCGGCGGCCAGCCGGACGAGCTGCTTGTCGAGTTCCTTCCTCGCGACGAGGTAGTCGGCCCGGGTCTTCGAATACGCCTTCGCGGCCGCCTTGTACTCGGCGACCTTCGCATCGTCCTCGCCGCGGGTGAGGACCTCGCGGCCCTCCCGCACGCCGTATCGATCGCGGATCTCGACCAGTCGATCGGCGGGCACGAGGATCGCGGCGAACCACGAGTCCTCCAGCGGGGTCGGCTGGATGGCCTTGGGATACCGCACGAGGGTTCCGGTCGGGAGCACCTGATCACGGATCCCGAACTTGATCGGGCTGATGCGGCCGAGCCAGCGGGTGTACTGCACGACGATCGGGTCGTCGAGACCGTAGCGATCCTCGAGGTACGCCTCCATGAGCGCCGCCTTGCTCGCCTCCATCTGGCCGCCCGAGACTCGGAGCCCCGCGCCGATGCCGCCGGGGCTGAGCGCCAGCAGCATGAAGACGAGCAGCGTGATCCCGACGAGGGTCGGGATCATCAGCATCAGTCTTCGGGCGATGTACGCGAGCATGGTGCGGTGGGACGCCGGATCGGGTGTCGGAGACGGAGAGGGTGGCGGTGAACGCGGTCGTCAGCCGCCCGGAAGCGGCGCCGCCGCCCGGAAGAACTCCTGCGGCTCGAGCCCGGTCTTGTGCTCGATGACGTTGCCGATCTCGCGGTTCACGAAGCGGATCCAGGGCGACACCCGGAGGAAGGTGTACGGCTGCCCCTCGTGGATCGTGCGATGCAGGCCGTGCCAGTCGGCCATGCGGGCCTCGGTGTCGAGCTCGGCCCGGCCGGCGTCGATGAACGCGTCGGCCTCGGGACTGCCCCACTGGATGAAGTTGTCGCCCTGGTCGAGGATCGAGCTGGAGTGCCAGATCTGGCGGGGATCGCTCTCCGGAGCGCTCGCGCTCCAGGCCATGATCATCGCATCGAAGTTCCGCTGCTTGAGCATGTCGCTGTAGAACGACCAGTCGACGATCTTCGGATTGCAGACGATGCCGTTCTTGAGGCACTGGCTCTTGAGGTAGCTGATGATGCGTTCGGTGGTCTCGCCGCCGGTCGCGATGGTGAACTCGAACTCGAAGGGCGCGCCCTTGGCGAAGACGCCGTCGTCGAGCTGGTACTCCCGCACGCCGTCGCCGTCGGCGTCGACCCATCCCGCCTCGGCGAAGAGTCGATCGGCGGCGGCCTCGTCGAACGGCCACGGCGAGACATCCGGGGCCGACGCGGGCGACGCCGGGCTGTTCGGACCGGTCGCGACCACGCCGACGCCCTCCCAGATGTCGCGGATCATGAGTTCGCGATCGAGGATGTGGGTCATGCCCTTGCGGACTCGGGCGTCGTGGAACGGCGTGAGCTTCCCGCCCGGGCCGCCCCGGGGTCCGCACTGCCACCCGATGAAGGAGTAGCCGCTCCGCATGTTGAGCCAGTTGTGGATCGCGGAGGACTTCAGGAACTCCTCGTCGTCGCGGTACTCGGCGTACTGGACCGAGCTCGGCGTGAGCATGTCGCCCTCGCCGTTGCGGTACGCGACCAGTGCCGCGAGCGGATCGGTCACGACCTTCGAGCGGAGCGAGCCCAGCGGCGGCTTCGCGTCGCCCCAGTACCGCTCGTTGCGGACGATGACGATGTCCTGACCGGGCGTCCACTGGTCGTCCGGATCGAGGTTCGAGATGCGGAACGGCCCCGAACCCATCAGCAGCCCGGTGGACGGGTTGATCTGCGACGGCTCGAAGCGGCTGTAGAAGTGCTTCGGAAGGATGTACGCGCCGAGCGTGTAGCTCAGGTTGGTGAAGAGCGACTTGTTGAAGGTGAACTCCGCGGTGTGCTCGTCGATGACCTCGACATTCTCGATCATGTCGAGGGTCGCCCGGCTCCGCTCCGCCTCGACCAGCGGGTTGAAGATGAAGTCCATGAAGGTCCAGCGGACATCCTCGGCGGTGACCGGAACGCCGTCGGAGAAGGTCGCCTTCGGGTCGATGTGCACGCGGAGCCACATCCCGTCGGGATCGAGCTGCCACCCGTCGGCGAGCACGCCGCGAAGGGCGAGGGTCTCCGCGTCGTAGGCCGCGAGCGTCTCCACGACGCGGTCGATCACGCGGCGGCCGTAGACGTCGGTCGAGAGATACGGAGTGATCTTGGCGGGCTGGGCGTTGAAGATCTCGGTGAACTCGCCGCCGCGGCGGTAGCCGGGCACATCCTTCGGATCGCTCGAGAAGTCCCACGGCTCCTGCCACGCGATCGGGACACCCGGACGCGCCCAGGAGTCGTCGCGGACGCCCGAGGTGTCGGCGTCGAGATCGCCGCCGCCCCCGCCGAAGTCCGCGTCCCCGCCGCCGATCGAGATGCCGTCGGCGGCGACGCCGCCGAGGTTGATGTTGATCGGTCGCGTCGCGATCGCGGTGCGGAGCTGGTTGAGTTCGTCGCGGATCGCATCGACGTCTCCGCCGCCGCCCCCGACCTGCTGCTCGATCTCGCCGACCTTGGCCTGGATGTCGTCCAGTCGGTCCCAGACCCGATCGGACTGGAGCATCTGGAGGAGCACCAGAAGCCCCACGCCCAAGACGACGACGAGGAGCACGAAGTCCTTGAAACCGAAGCGGTTCTGCATGAGCCGGGGTCTTTCCTGCGTTCGACGGGCCGGGGTCGGCGCCGAGCCGGTGCAGCCTACGGGGAGCCGTGGGCGGGATCAAACCTCGCCTTGAGCCGGTCGCCGACGAGATTGAGGCTCACCAGCGTGACCGCGATCATCAGGCACGGCCAGAACAGAAGCCACCAGCGACTGTTCGGGGCGTGCAGTTCGCCGAGCGCCTCGCTCGCCAGATTGCCCCAGCTCGGAAGCGGCTCGGCGACGCCGATGCCGAGGAAGCTCAGGAAACTCTCGGAGAGGATCGCGGCGGGCACCGCCAGCGTGCCGTAGACCACGATCGGGCCCACGAGGTTCGGAAGCAGATGATGCGTGAACTGCCGCCACGCCCCCATTCCCTGCGCCCGGCACGCCTCCATGAAGGGCTGCTCGCGAAGACTGAGCACCTGGCCACGAACCACCCGAGCCGTGGTCAACCAGCCGACGCCCCCGATCGCGACCAGCAGGGTCGAGAGGTTGACGAGCTGGCGGGTGCCCGACGAGGGATCGAGCGCCAGCCGCGAGACCACGCCGTCCGCGGCCACCGACACGAGCACCACGAGCAGGATGTAGGGCAGACCGTAGAGGATGTCCACGAACCGCATGGCGAGGGCGTCGAACCGGCCCCCCACGAATCCGGCGGTCGCCCCGACCGCGGTGCCGATCCCGACCGCGAGCGTCGCCGCGACGAGTCCGATCCCCAGGCTCACCGCCCCCCCCAGCAGGAGTCGCACGAGGGCGCTGCGGCCGAAGCGATCGGTGCCGAGCCGGCGATCGGGAACATATCCCCCCTCCGCCCGCAACCGGGCGATCCGGGCCGCGGCCTCCTCCGGCACCTCGGCCGGCGGCGGTGGCAGCAGGCCGAGGTCGAGATCACCGGCCTCGTAGCGATGTTCCAGGCCGTCCCCCACCCGGACCTCGCCCAGCGTCCACGGAAGCGTTCCGAGACAGGCCACCACCACGAGCAGCAGCGTCGTGACGCCCAGTCGGCCCGCCAGCGAGGACCGCACCGACGACTCGGCGTGTGACGGGACCACGGGCGCATCGCCTGAACCGACGGAGGCGACGGCGCTCACGATCGATCGGCCTCACCCGACTCCCGGGGAGCCGATCGGCGGCCGGCCGGGCCGCGGGAGCTCTCGGGAAGGCCATCGAGGGGATCGTCCTCGGTGAGCGAGGGATCGGTCTC
>JAUIHC010000290.1 GCA_030432455.1 Phycisphaerae bacterium
GCGAAGCCGCGATCCCAGCTCGTGATCCGATCCGCGTCGATCACCACCTCGCTGGTCGCGTACGCGGCGCCGGCGAGCGTGCTCTCGCACCCCTCGCCCTCGGTGCCGCCCACGAATCGATCGTTCGTCCAGGCGAGATGGACGGTGCATCCCTCGCGGGGCAGAAGGAGATCGGGGACGATCCGATCCAGCGTCGTCGGATCCCGCCAGGACCCTGCGGAGGGCCGCATGCCCTCGGGGAAGGCGAAGACCTCGGAGATCAGGCGGCCGTCGGCATCGAATCGCACGCGGTACATCCGCTGGCGATAGGGCCGGTCCGGGGCGTCGCTGCGGGCCTGCTCGACATAGACCCAGCGTCCGTCGCTGCGGCTCGGCCAGACTCGGCAGGAATGCAGGCTGATGTCGAGGAAGTCCGGGTCCCGGGCGGCCTGCTCGGAGGAGTCGAACGACCCGGAGAGCCAGTCGGCGAGTCGATCGACCTCGGGAGAGATCGCCGCGGGCGCGGTCACGACGGTCGTCTCGACCCCGCATCCGCCCGCCAGCAGGGGGGCGAGAAGCAGCATCGGGCAGGCGAGGAGGGTGCATCGGCGGGGCGTCATCACCGGATGCTACAACTCGGACGGCGGGGCGGCGGAGGGAGGGGGCCGAGCCTGCTAGGATCCTCGACCCGTTTCGACCCGAACGACCCGTTCGAAAGGACTCTCGTGAGCACCACCGCCCCCGCCACGACCGCGGACACCCGGGGTCTCGCCGGCCAGACCGTCGGCGACACCCAGATCTGCTCGGTCAACCAGACGCAGCTCATCTACCGCGGCTACGAGATCGCGGATCTGGCTGCGAACGCGACCTTCGAGGAGGTCTCGCACCTGCTGCTGGTCGGTCACAAGCCGACCGCGGACGAGCTCGCCGCCTTCCAGAGTGCCCTGGTCGGGATGCGGGCGATTCCCGCGTCGGTTCGAGACGCGATCGTTCGGATCGCGACCGAGTCGCCCGACGCGCACCCGATGAGCGTGGTCCGCACCGCGATCAGTCTGCTCGGTCATCTCGACCCCGACTGCGAGGACAACTCCCCCGAGGCGGAGCTTCGCAAGTCGATGCGGCTGCTCGCCTCCATTCCGACCTGCATCGGCGTCCATCAGCGGACGCTCGACGGGAAGGAACCGGTGGACCCCGATCCGTCGCTCGATCACGCGGCGAACCTCCTCTGGTGCATGACCGGCGAGAAGCCCGGCGAGATGGCCGCGAAGGTCATGGATGTCTCGCTCATCCTCTATGCCGAGCACGACTTCAACGCCTCGACGTTCACCTGCCGCACCATCGCCTCGACCAACAGCGACCTGCACTCCGCGGTCTGCGGCGGCGTCGGGGCCCTCAAGGGCAACCTGCACGGCGGTGCCAACGAGGCGGCGATGGACATGCTCGCCGACATCATGAAGGACACCGAAGGCGGCGCCATGACCGTCGAGGCGTGGATGGAGCGGGCGTTCATCGAGAAGCGGAAGCTCATGGGCTTCGGCCACCGCGTCTACAAGAACGGCGACCACCGCGCAGGCATCCTTCGCGAGTGGGGACTCAAGTACGCGGGCGGCGAGAACCCCGACGCCCAGAAGTGGTTCGACCTCGGCGACGAGGTGCAGGGCATCATGCTCCGGGAGAAGAACATCCACCCCAATGTGGACTTCCCCTGCGGCATGACGTACTTCGCGATGGGCATTCCGGTGCCGCAGTACACGCCGATCTTCGTCGCGAGCCGCATCACCGGCTGGTGCGCCCACATCATGGAGCAGCACGAGAACAACCGGATCATCCGGCCGCTCGCCCACTACACCGGCCCCGAACTCACGACCTGGAACGGCTGACCGCCGCCCGGGACCCCCGAACATCGGATGGCATCCGCGGGGGTCTCCCGATCGACACCGGGAGGCCCCCGTTCGACGTTCTCGGGTCACCCGGACTCAGGATCACGCAGACCGCCGCGACTCCGCGGCCGACTCGGAGAGATCATCGACATGTCCCACGAGGTCAACAGCATCGCCGTCATCGGCGCCGGCACCATGGGGTCCGGCATCGCGCTCGTCGCCGCCACCAGCGGACTCGACGCGTTCCAGGTCGACGTCTCGGCCGAGCAGCTCGATCGGGCCCGCGCGTACCACGACAAGGTGCTCTCGCGGAACGTCGAGAAGGGGCGGATGACCGAGGACGAGAAGACCGCCGCCCTCGCCCGCATCACCTACTGCGCCGACATGGCCGAGGCGAAGGCCGCCGACTGGGCGGTCGAGGCGGCCACCGAGAACCCGGAGATCAAGGGGAGGATCTTCGAGGCGATGAAGGCGACCTTCCCCGATCATGCCGTCCTCGCCACCAACACGAGCTCGATCTCGATCACCCAGATCGCGACCGCCACCGGTGACGCGGCCGATCGTGTGGTCGGCATGCACTTCTTCAACCCGGTGCCGGTCATGAAGCTCGTCGAGGTCATCAAGGGCCTCGCGACCAGCGACGAGACGGTCCAGCGGACGATCGCCCTCGCCCAGCGCATGGGCAAGACCCCGATCCCCGCGAACGACCGCGCCGGCTTCGTCTCCAACCGCGTGCTCATGCCGCTCATCAACGAGGCGTTCTTCGCGTGGATGGAAGGCGTCGCCGAGCCCGAGGCGATCGACGAGATCATGAAGCTCGGCTGCAACTTCCCGATGGGACCGCTGCGGCTGGCCGACTTCATCGGCCTCGACGTCTGTCACGACATCATGATGGTGCTCTACCGCGAGCTTGGCGACCAGAAGTTCTTCCCCTGCCCGCTGCTGCGGCAGCTGGTGACCGCCGGTCGGCTTGGGGACAAGACGGGGCGAGGGGTGTACGGGGGGTAGTAGAGAGTGGAAAGTAAAGAGTAGAAAGGAGAGAGTGGGAAGTAGAAGAGGACGGAACCTCCACTCTCCACTCTCCACTCTCTCCTCTCTCCTCTCTCCTCTCCTACCACCCCGCCAGAATCAACGCCAGATCCGCGGCATCCACGATGCCGTCGCCGTTGACATCGCCGCCCTGACTGCCGTCGGTGCCCCAGATCGTCGAGAACATGCCGAGGTCGGCGCCGTTGACGAGACCGTCGCCGTTCAGGTCGCCGATCGGTGTCTGGCATCCGTCGGGAATCCCGTCGGCGTCTGCGTCAGTCGTGATGCCCGCCGCGATCTCCCAGATGTCGAGGTCGCCCGACGCGTCGCAGTCCCGCATCCGGAACCCGAACACGCCGCCGGCATCCGTCGTGGCGCCGTCGCGGCGAGGTGAGCCGATCAGCACGAGGTCGCCGTCGAAGGCGGCGGAGAGGCCGAAGAAGTCGCCCGGCCCCGAGCCTTGGGGCATGAGTCGCACGCTCGCGGACCACACGCCGTCGATCCGCTCGCGAAGCCAGGCGGCGCCCGATTCGGCGTCGCCATCGGTCGTGGTCGCATACGCCCCGATCGCCATCCGGTCGCCGCCCGGGGCGAAGTGACAGGGGAAGCCGAACCCGCGGACGCCCGTCGGGTCGTCCGGGCCGAAGGTCTCCTCGAGCCACGGGAGCCCGTCGACCATGCGATACACGTGCACCGCGCCGACCGACTCGCCGAAGGTGTCCTCGAACGGACTGCCGACCGCCAGTCGATCGCCCGCCAGATCGAGGCATTCGCCGAAGACCTGATACGGGACGGGGTTCGCCGGCACGAGCATGCCGTCCATCACCCAGAGCCCGTTCTCGCGGTGGTGGATCGCCACGCCGCCGTGACGGGAGCCGGTGTCGGTGAAGGTCCCGGGGGCGCCGATCGCGAGCACGCCGTTCTCGACATCGATCGCGCGGCCGAAGTATCCGGAAGGCTGCCCCACGGAGAGTCTCTGCACGACCTCGTAGCCGTCGCCCGAGTCGCGGAAGACCCAGACGCCGCCCGCAGTATCGGCATCGATCGACTCCAGGAAGGCGCCCACCAGCACCTCGTCGGTGTCGTCGCCGAAGGCGATCGCGGTCCCGAACAGGGCGCCCGTGTCGTCGTGGATCGCGGGGAGGAGCTTCTGCGTCCAGGTCCAGACGTCGTCGATCAGACGATGGACGTGCACCGCGCCGGCGCGATTCCCGCGATCATCGTCCCAAGGCATGCCGACCAGCAGTCGATCGCCCCGCAGGACCACGGGCATGCCGAAGTGGTCGCCGGCGAAGCCGTCCGGTGCCGTCAGTTCCTGATGATGACGCCATTCGTCCCCGCTGCGTCGGAAGACATGCACGCGGCCGACCGCGAGCGGACCGGCGTCGTGATCGGCGGAGACCGCCATCCAGTCGCCATCGACGGCGATGCGGTTCCCGAAGGTCGCGTGCTCGCGTTCGATCGGGGGAAGGACGAGTTCGGTGGCGGGAATCGTCTGCGCGGTCGCCGCGGCGGCGAGGGCGAGGGCCGCGGCGGCGACGAGGGGTCGGGAGGCGTGCGTCTGCAGGCGACGACGCGGGGCGGGGGGCGTTGGCATGGTGGAGTGCGTCCTTGCACGGGTGATGAGTTCCGGTCCGATGACCGGGCATCTCGTCGCTCCACCTGTGGCGGGCCGTCCGAACCGCGGAGACGCGCCCCGGGCGGAACGACCCGCGACCGG
>JAUIHC010000291.1 GCA_030432455.1 Phycisphaerae bacterium
CCGATCCCCCAGACCCGCCATGACCGATTGCGCCCGAACCGTCCTGCTCCGCGCTCGCCTCGCCATCGTCGGGATGATCGCGCTGACCTCGATCGCCGCCGCCGCCACGCCCGCCACCACGCCCGATCCCCCGGCGTCGCGGACCCGGGTCCTCGACGCGGGCCGATTCGAACTCGACGGCGAGGGCCGCAGCGTGGACGGTCAGGTCGTGGCCGGCAGCCCGTCGGCGCGGCGGTCGATCGTCGCGATCCTGCCCGACCGCACGACCGGCGAAGACTGGGGGCTTCCGCATCTGGCCCGCGCCGTCGCCGACCTGAACCTCCTCCGACCCGACGCGGTGTTCTGCGTCGGCGATCTGGTGCAGGGCTACACCCGCGATCTGGCGACCTGGGACCGCGAGGTGGACGACTACCTGAGGATCGTCGGCGAACTGGAGAGCGACTTCTGGCCCACCGCCGGGAATCACGACGTCATCTCCGGTGAACGCGACGCCTCCGATCGCCGGTTCGCGGATCGGTACCGCGAACGATTCGGCCCCCTCCACTACGCCGTCCGGCTCGACCACGGCACCGTGATCGTGCTCTTCAGCGACGAGAGCCTCGACGGAGGCGACGTCGTCTTCTCCGACGAGCAGCTGGGCTGGCTGGACCGGGTGCTCACCGACGCCGAGGAGACCGGCCCCGTCGTGCTCCTCATGCACCGGCCGCTCTGGCGGTATCGCGACGTGCGGTGGTTCGATCGCGTGCATCCGATGCTGGTCGAGCACGGGGTCGATGCGGTCGTCGCGGGTCACTTCCACGCCCTCCAGCGTGACGACGACCGTGACGGGATCGAATACCACCTGCTCGGCGTCTGCGGCGGCGCGATCGACCAGCATCCGCTCACCGGGCAGTTCAACCATGTCTCCCTGCTCGATCTGGGGCCCGGCGACGAGGTGCATGTGCGTCACCTGCCGACCGGCGTGGTGCTGGGAGACGACTTCGTGACCCGAGCGGATCAGGATCGGGGATACCGCCTGAAGTCCAACCGCCGCACCGTCGAGGTCCGGGGCACGCTGCCCGATCCTCGCCACGGCGAGGTCGAGGCGATGATCGAGGTCGTGGTGCGGAATCCACTCGATCGCGAGGTCGAGGTCGGCATCGCACCGGCCGGTCCGCCCGAACCGTGGCTCGTCGAGGGACACGCCTTCGTCGCCCGCACGCTGGACGACATCGCGAATCCCGCGACCACCGATCTGGCGACGCCGTTCCGCATCGAACCGGTCGAGCGGGTCACGCTGGCCGCCGGCGAGACGCGCACCATTCCTCTGCGGGTGCGGAGCCCGCGGACCGAGGCGTCGCCCCCCCCGCCGGAGATCCGCACGACCATCTCCTTTCGGGACGATCACGACCGCACCGTGCCGATCATCCTCGCCCGCCGAATCGCGGTCGAGCGCCGCGACGACGACCTCGCCGACGGCGATCCCGCCTGGCCGATCGCCGCGTGGGAGCACTCGGTCTACGAGGAACGCGAGCCGCTCGGCTCGGTCCGCACCTCGGCGGAGGGTGATCGGCTCGTCATCGACCTTCGATTCCACGACGACCGACTCGCCGACGACGACGCGCCGCTGGAGCGGACGGTCTCCGGACGACGGAATCCCCACGGAGATCTGGTGGCGATCGAGCTCCGCACCGCCGGGGGGACCGAGCGATTTCTCTTCGAGCCGGCGGATCGGATGCCCGACACGCCCCGCCTGATCCGGCTCGACGCCGAGGGCGGCATCGCCGAGATCATCGAGCATGCGATCGTCCGCGGACCATCCACCCGATCGCAACCACCTCGGCACGGCTTCCGAATCGTGGTCCCGACGCTCCGAATCGACGACATCCGGGGTCTGCAGATCGAGATCGCGGACAACGATCGGACCTATCACACGCAGTGGCGACGCCTCGCGCCGACGGGCGGCGGCATCGATGTGGGGCCAAGCTCCCCTTGACGGCGGACGGGGGCTTCGGCTCTCATACTCGGTGTGCGCGGTCTCAGGGCCGCCTTCGGAGCCCGTCGGGCTCACCATCTCATCATGCGGACGGCCGATTCCATCCAAGAGATCGGCCATCAGGTTCGCACGAATCCGGATCCTCCCCGATGCGGGGCCCCGTGCCGGGGAGACCTTTCACAAGGAATCGTCATGAAGACCATCGCCCGTTGCAGCTCGCTCCTCGCCGTCTCGACCCTCACCTTCGTCGGCGTCGCCGGCCTCGCCGGGTGCGAGAGCGAAGAGGTCGTGGACGTCACCCCTCGTCAGCGTGACGAGAGCCAGCCGAAGATCGATCCCGACGCGATGCCGGGTGGCGGCGGCATGGAATCCCAGGGCAGCTGAGCCGCACCGCGACGCGGTCGGGCCACATCCCCGACCGACGCCGCCGGAACACGACGACCGGACGGATCCGACGATCGCCTCGCGATCGCCCAGGGGTCCGTCCGGTCGTTCCGTTGGTGCGGCCGCCGACACTCGGTCCACGCGGACGGGCGTCGCGATCAGACCTCAGACCAGCGATCCGGCGAGCATGCCCGCGAGGATCTCGAGCCCTTCCTCGAGCACCGGCTCGGGGGCCGCAAAGCTCAGGCGGACATGGGTGTCCCGGCTGGAGAAGACCCCGCCCGCCACCAGCAGCACGCGATGCGCGACCGCCCGCTCGACGAACGTGCTTCCGTCGATGCCGAGGGCGGACGGGACCTCGAAGAATGCGTAGAACGCGCCACCCGGGGTCGAGACCCGGGTGTGCGGCGACAGCATCTCGACCACCCGATCGCGGCGTCGCTGGTATCCGGCGATCTGTTCGGAGAGATCGACCCCGAAGGCGGCCGACGCGCCCCACTGCAGCGGCGTCGGCGCGCAGACGAAGGTGAACTGCTGAAGCTTCCGCATCTGGGCGATCAGGGCCGCGGGCCCGGCCGCATAGCCGAGTCGCCACCCCGTGCACCCGTAGGTCTTCCCGAATCCACGGATCACCAGCGTCCCGGGATTCCCGCGCCCCGGCGACGGGCAGCCTCCGTCGGCCCCGACCGCGTCGGAGAAGACGAACTCGTCGTAGATCTCGTCGCTCACCAGCTGCACGCCGCGATCGCGGCAGAGATCGGCGAGATCCCGGCACTCCTCGTCGGTCAGGACCACGCCGGTCGGATTGCCCGGGCTGTTCACGAGCACGAACTTGGTCCGCTCGGTGATGAGCGGTTCGACCCGCGCCGCGGTCATGCGGAAGTCGGGATAGGTGTCGCAGGGCACGATGCGTCCACCCGTCATCGGGCCGAGCTGGGGATAGATCACGAACCACGGATCGGGCACGATCGCCTCGTCGCCCGGATCCAGCAGTGCGAGCGAGGACAGCAGCAGCGCCCCGCTCGTTCCGCTGGTCACCATGACCCCGATCTCCGGGTCCGCGGGATCCCAGCCGAGGTCGGTCGCCAGATGCGCCCGGATGGCCTCGTTCAACGGGCCGACCCCCTCGGACAGCGAGTAGCCGTTGCGATCCCCGTCGATGGCGGCGACCGCGGCCCGCTTCATCGCGTCGGGGACCGGGAAGTCGGGCTGGCCGATGGACAGGTTGATCGGATCTGCCAGCGAGGCGCCCAGTTCGAACGCCCGACGGATTCCCGAGGCATCCATCCCGAGGACGCGGCGGCTGAGGAGACGATCGACTGGTTGCTGGGACACGTCGGGGATGCTCCCTGGGCGTGCGATGACGTCCGTGTGACGACGACATGGATGAGACCGGCCCCGCGAGGATCGCGGGGCCGGACATGGAACTGCAACGGCGACACGGTTCGTCGCGATCCGATCAGGTCGAGGACGGTCGGGCGGCGCGACGGCCCCAGATCACTTCTTCTCCCAGATCACTTCTTCTCCCAGATCACTTCTTCTTCTTCTTATCGTCGGCCGCCTCGGGCGCCTTGGTCGGCTTCTTCTTGCCGGCCTGCATCTTGATGCTGCGGACCTTCGGAATGCCGAGCGGCGAGGACTCGCCGTCGACGAAGGCGTCCTTGTCCTGCAGCTTGACGATCCGCTCGGCGCGGGTGAGGACGTTGCGATGCTGGTTGAGGGCACCGGACTTGGTCTTGAGGCTGCTGTGGAGGCTCATGGCTGGCTTCGATGCTGGACTCGGTCGGGGGCCGAGAGGGCCGGAACCCGATCAGGGATGTCTCTTCGGGAAGGCATCCGAGAACGGACGCTCCGACGATGAACTCAGCGTGACCTTGCCCACCATGCGAGAGCCCAGTTCCCGGATGGCCCTCGGCCACCAGTCCTGGTCCTCGTCGGACATCGACGCCTTGTCGAAGCCCGGGTGGAGGATCACGGTCGCGAATTGACCAGTGTCGCCGGGAACGACCTGCGCGTCAAGCCCCAAGGTCCGACCTTCCACCGAGACCAGCGTCGCGGTCTCCACCGCCTTGTCGTAGGTGGTGGTGATGATCTGGTAGTACCACTTCCCGGACTCTCGCCGCTCCGCGAGCACATCGGAGGGCCGGGTGTCGGCGGGCGGGATCGGCGACGGGCGTGTCCCGCCCCCCGAGTCGGCGGCCCGAACGGACTCGGACGGCGTCCCCGGGTTCCGCCCCCC